>NZ_QTKI01000623.1:0-1828 GCF_010820945.1 Rhodopseudomonas sp. BR0C11 | reverse complement strand
CTGCTGCATCAAGTTGTTCGCGGTGGTTACCGCGTCGGCGATGCCGGTCTCGCAACCAGCGCGCAGCGTTTGGATGCCGTTGGACGTCGAATTCAGATTGCTCGAAATCGCCTGCGCGGCGTTCAGCACGGCAATCCGCGCAGAGGTGCTGTCCGGGCTGGTTGCAAGCGCCTGCAGCGCGGTGGTGAGGCCGTTATAGGAGTCTTCGAGCGTGCCGGTGGAGTTCGGATCACCGAACAGCCCCTGCAGCTGCTTCAGGAAGTCCGATCGCAGCGACGCGTAGGCGCCTCCTGAGGTCTCGGTTCGAAGCTGCGCCAGGATGTAGTCGTCGAGCTGACGGTCGACGCCGACGACCTTGACGCTGGTTCCGGTCTCCCCCGCATTCACCGCCGACTGGTTGACCGTCTTACGGACATAGCCGGGCGTCTCGGCGTTGGCGACGTTGGATGACACCAGCGACATCGTCGCCTGGTTCACCCGAAGGCCGGCCATTGCAATAGCGAGTGCGTCTCCGAGACTCATGACTACCTACCCGGGGTTTGGAGGGCGGATCGCACCGCCTAGCGCATCACGTTGAGCAGATCCTGCACCATGGTGTTGGCCGTGGTGATCACCTTGGTGTTCGCCGAGTAAGCCTGCTGCGTGACGATCAGCTTGGTGAATTCGTCGGCGATGTCGGTGTTCGACGATTCGAGCGATGAGCCCGACACCGAGCCGCCCTTGCCGTACAGAGGTTGGCCGGATTCATTGGTGATCTCGAATGCGCCGCCATCGGTGCGCTTGAGGAAGTTCGCACCGTTGAAGGTCGCCACCGACACTTCGGCGAGGTCGATATTGCGGCCGTTGGAATAGGCACCGACCACGCGGCCGTCGTTGCTGACCGACACGCTGACGAGCTGGCCGGCCGAGTAGCCGTCCTGCTGCAGCTGGTTGACCTGGACGTTGCCGTTGGTGTCGGAAAACTGCGTCAGACCGCCGGTGCCGAACGCCATCGTCACGTCGCCCAGCGACACACCCGAAACCGTCAGACCGGTCAGCGTGATCTGGCCGATCACCGGGCTCATCTGGCCGTTGGAGGCAAAGGTGAAGTTGGTGTTGACGTTCTGCCACGCGGTCTGCGTGCCGGTGGCGTTCGGATTGACCTGATAGAACAGGTTCCAGACGTCGGTGTGGCCGGTGCCGAGGGTGGCGGAGTCGACCTTGGCCCAACGGAACTGCACGTTCACCGGGGCGCCGTTGCCGTCGTAGGCGGTGGTGGAGCCACCCGAGACCGACTCGTCGAGGAACGTCTGGTTGTCGACGCCGGTCACCTTGCCGGTACCGACCGAACCACCACCGTTGCGGACCACATTAACCGGGCTGGTGAGACCGAGCGAGGCGAACGCCGCAGCGCCGGACGTCATCGCCAGATCGCTGGCGACGCCGGTGTGCAGCACCACCGCGCCGGAAGTCACTGTCGAGGCCGCACCGCCGGCCGAGATCGCATCGATCTTGCTCAACAGGTTAGCAATCGTTGAATCGATCGGGATGTTGGTCGCGTCGTCCGTGCCGCCTGCAGCGGTGAAGGTAATGGTGGTGCCGTTGACCGTGATGGTGTTGCCCACTGCGAAATCGACGCCGATCGAGTCGCTGCCGGCGACGCCGCTCAGCTTGGTCGCACCGGTGATCGGGACACCCTGCTTGTTGTTGATCTGCAGGCCGGTCTTGGTGTTGTCGCTGAACGGCGGCGGGGTGGTGCCGAGAACCTGCGGGTTGGTGGCGAAATCGGCGGCGCGCAGCAGTTCCGATCCGGGGATCGACTTGTCGTGCTTGGTGGTCAGCGGATAGG
>NZ_QTKI01000622.1:0-1828 GCF_010820945.1 Rhodopseudomonas sp. BR0C11 | reverse complement strand
ATCGGGCTGTGGAAGGTCGACGCCGGTTCGGCCGGCCTTGCCGGCACTGTGACGCTGCTGGCCTCCGCGGTCGGTGGCTGGGCCGCCGGTTATCTGGCGGACCGGATCGGTCGTAACCGGTGAAGGCGCGAATCCGCTCGACGGCGAGATCGAAGAACGGCTGCACGCCTTCGGTGGCCTGCAGCGCCGCGAGGTCGGCGCGGACTTCGGAGTACAGGTTCGAAGCGGCGCCGGCGGCTTCCGGTTCGGCTTTCTCGAATTCGAGGATGATCAGCCCGCCGCAGCGATGGGCGAACAGATGCCAGCCCTGGTCGGAGCCGAGGAAAGACTCCCGGGCGATGTTGACCGGTCCGCTGTCGAGCGGCATTCGGTGCAGCGAGCCGATCAGCTCGCGCCAGCCCGGCCCGAGCACGGCAGCGATCGGGGCGCCGATCACCGCTTCCGGCGGCTTTCCGATGAACGCCGCGCAATTGGCGCTGGCATGCAGCACGCGATCGGACTGCTCGTCGACCGTGAGCATTGCGCCGTGCGGCTGGATCGCTTCCGGATATTGCACCAGTTCGCGGTCGCAGCTCGACAGATCGACGTTCTTGGCGGTGACGATGCCGCCGCTGTCGGCCTCACCCATCACGTCCTCGCTCGGCCTCCCGCTATCCGCTCAAGTATCCGCCCGACGGCACAGCTTGTGATGGTGCCGTGGCGGATGCTTTGACCCGGATCAGCGCGGCGGCAGGTTTCGCGCAGCTTCCAGATGCGGCGTCAGCAGGTCAACCACCACCCGGCGCTTGTCGCGCATGATCTCCGGCTCGCCCATCTGGCCGACTTCGTGCAGCCAGGTGCCGCACCATTGAAACGGCCCGTCATAGGTGGCGAGACCTTCCCGGTACGGCACGAAGCGCGACGGTGATTGCTGCAGCTTGGCAAGATCGAGCTTGCTGTACAGCGGACCCCAGTTGCCACCGCCGGTATCCAGGCCGAGGAACCAGTCCTGGCCAAAGTCGAGCGGCAGGTCGCGCACCGCGGAGAACCGCATCATGGTGAAGCCGGCCCACAGAAACCACCGCTCGCTCGGTGGCTCGGTGGTGCGGACGTAACCATAGACGTCCTGGGTGGCGAGCGGCGCGAAAGGATCGTCCGGCGCGGTCGGAAACAGATCGTGGTCGAGCAGGCCGAACAGCTCCGGCGCGCCCGGCCGGATGATGTTGTGCCAGATCCAGTTCAGCACGATGCCGTGCGAGCGGCTGCTCTTCTGCCACGGATTATCGGGCGCGCGCAGATAGGGGACGCCGTGAGTCTTGGCGATCCGTTCGATCTCGGTGGCGCGGTCGTCATCGGGCGAATTGTCGACCACGATGTAGATGGCATCGGGCACGAACAGCCGGATCAGCGGTATCTGCAGGTCGATCGCCTGCGGGTCCTGATACGCCACCGTGAACAGCGCGCGCCGGCCGGTGATCATCTTCGCCACCGCGGCGGGATCTCCCACCTTGGCGGGTTGCTGCCGATACCGCCGGTCGATCCGATTATACCGCGCGGTCTTCAGGCCCTGCGACAGCGGGCGCAGCCGCTTCCAGTCGGCGAGGGTGTAGTCGGAGAGCTTCTTCGGCACGGCTAAGTCTCTGTTCTGTCGGGGGCGGCGCGCCCGCTGTCCTCAGCAGCTTCGCTCCGCCGAGGCAAGTCCGGATACGCGGCCTGCGCCGCTCACGGGTTCGCCGCCAGCTTGAGCAGGTAGCCGCCGTAATTGCTCTTGGCGAGCGGCTGCGCCAGACGTTCGAGCTGGCGCGTATCGATCCAGCCGAACCGGAAGGCGATCTCCTCGGGGCAGCAG
>NZ_QTKI01000621.1:0-1836 GCF_010820945.1 Rhodopseudomonas sp. BR0C11 | reverse complement strand
GCGTTCACCGAGGCCGGCGCCATCGTCGAGCTCGGCGCACCGCCACCGGATAATCCGGTAAACTGGGACGTCACGCCATTCTATGCGGCGATCCGGATCGAGGAGTATCACCGCTACGGTGGGCTCGGCGCGTTCTCGCGCTATGTCGGCGCCGACAAGCCGTTCGCCACCGTGCTGGCCGCACGCGGCTGCCGCGCCCGCTGCACCTTCTGCACGGTGCGCAACTTCAACGGCTTCGGCCTGCGGCAGCGCACGGTGCAGGACGTGATCGACGAGGTGAAGCACCTCGTCACCGATCACGGCATCCGCTCGATCGACTGGCTCGACGACGATCTGCTGTGGGACCGGGACCGCGCGCTGGCGCTGTTCAGGGGTCTCGCCGAGCAGGTGCCGGGGCTGGAATGGACCGCCAGCAATGGCCTGATCGCGGTGGCGATCGACGACGAAGTGATGCAGGCGATGGTGGCGTCCGGTCTGCGCGCCTTCAAGATCGGCGTCGAGTCCGGCAACGACGCGATGCTGAAGACGATCAAGAAGCCGACCACCAAGCCGAAGCTGCGCGCCCGCGCCGAGCTGTTCGCCAAATATCCGGAGGTGTTCGTCTCGACCAATTTCATCATCGGATTTCCCGACGAAACCTTCGGGCAGATGATGGACAGCTACGATCTGGCGGTCGAACTCGCCAGCGACTGGGCCAGCTTCTACATCTGCCAGCCGCTGAAGGGCACAGAGATGTTCTCGGCGTTCCAGTCGCTCGGCGACGCGCGCACCAAGGAAGAGCGCTACGACAAGACCATCAATCCCGGACGCTCCGCCGAGCGCGGCGAATTCGGCTACCGCTTCGCGCGCGACCGCGTGCTGCGCACCGGCTGGGAGATCTTCGAGATCGACCGCGACAGCGTGCCGGATCTCGAACAGCAGAAGGAAATCTGGTTCAGCTTCAACCTGGTCGCCAACTTCCTCGACAATCCGAACTTCCGCCGCGGCGGCAATGCCGCCAAGCTGGCGCGCTGGATCGAGGCGATCCACGACGGCTATCCCTACGACGCCTCGATGGCCGCGGCGCTGGCGCACGCTTATCACCTGCTCGGCGACGCGCAGCGCCACGCCCATCATCGCGCCGACTTCCTGCGGCTCACCGCGACGTCCGCCTATTGGCAGAACCGCGTCGCGCAATTCCCCGAGCTGCTGGCGCTGGCGCATATCGAGCAGCCGCCGGACTGGTTCGCGGGTCCAATGCCGCGCGGTCTGACGCGGCCGTTGCCGCAGCCGCAGCGCCAACAGGTGCACGCATGAGTTTCGCCGGCAAGGCAGCGCTGGTCACCGGTGGCAGCAAGGGGATCGGCTTTGCGATCGCGCGGTCGCTGGCGCAGGCCGGTGCATCGGTGATGATCTGCGCCCGCGACGAGAGCGAGATCGCGCAGGCGCTGCCGGCGCTGCGCGACGGCGTGCACGGCCGGGTTCACGGCCTCGCCTGCGACGTCCGCGACGAAGCGGCGGTGCGGCAATTAGTCGACCACACCGTCACGGCGTTCGACGGCCTCGACATCCTGGTCAATAACGCCGGGGTCGGCCTGCTCGGGCCGGTCGAGACGTTTCCGCCCGAGCACTGGCGCCTCACCCTCGATACCAACCTCACCGGCGCGTTCTATTGCTGCCACCACGCGATCCCGGCGCTGAAGGCGCGCGGCGGCGGCGCCATCGTCAACATCGGCAGCCGCTCCAGCGTCAACGCCTATGGCGGCGGCGCGGCGTATTGCGCCTCGAAATTCGGCCTGCTCGGCCTGTCGGAATCGCTGCTGCAGTGGCTGACTCCGTTCGGCATCCGCGTCAGTT
>NZ_QTKI01000620.1:0-1844 GCF_010820945.1 Rhodopseudomonas sp. BR0C11 | reverse complement strand
GGGTAAGGCGCTCGACATCGCAGAGTCTTCGCCGGTGGACGGTTTCGACTCCAAGCTGACCGGCGCCAACTCCTACGAGGCGATCGAAGGTGCCCGCGTGGTGATCGTCACCGCCGGCGTGCCGCGCAAGCCGGGCATGAGCCGTGACGATCTGCTCAGCATCAACCTCAAGGTGATGGAGCAGGTCGGTGCCGGTATCAAGAAGTACGCGCCCGACGCGTTCGTGATCTGCATCACCAACCCGCTGGACGCGATGGTATGGGCGCTGCAGAAGGCCTCGGGCCTGCCGGCCAAGAAGGTCGTCGGTATGGCCGGCGTGCTCGACTCGGCGCGGTTCCGTTACTTCCTGGCCGACGAGTTCAACGTCTCGGTCGAAGACGTTACCGCCTTCGTGCTCGGCGGCCATGGTGATACCATGGTGCCGCTGGTGAAGTACTCGACCGTCGCCGGCATTCCGCTGCCCGACCTGGTCAAGATGGGCTGGACCTCGCAGGCGCGCCTCGACGAAATCGTCGACCGCACCCGCAACGGCGGCGCCGAGATCGTCAACCTGCTGAAGACCGGCTCGGCGTTCTACGCCCCGGCGTCGTCGGCGATTGCGATGGCCGAGAGCTATCTGAAGGACAAGAAGCGGGTGGTGCCGGTTGCGGCTCACCTCAACGGCGAATACGGCGTCAAGGACATGTATGTCGGCGTTCCGGTGGTGATCGGCGACAAGGGCGTCGAGCGCATCGTCGAGATCGAACTGGCCGGCAAGGACAAGGAAGCGTTCGACAAGTCGGTCGCTGCCGTTCAGGGCCTGGTCGACGCCTGCAAGAAGATTGCGCCCGATCTGCTCGGTCGCTGAGGAACGTCTAACGAAACTGACTGCGCCGGCTCCTTGAGGGCCGGCGCAGCGTCGCGGTTCAACCGGCTGGATGCGATCTGGCGAGGGGCAATTCCATGAATATTCACGAATACCAGGCCAAGGCGGTGCTGCGCGAGTTCGGCGTGCCGGTGGGGCACGGCTTCCCGATCTTCAAGGCGTCCGAGGCCGAAGCCGCTGCCAAGCAGCTCGGCGGCCCGGTCTGGGTGGTGAAGAGCCAGATCCACGCCGGCGGCCGCGGCAAGGGCAAGTTCAAGGAAGCTTCGGCCGGCGACAAGGGCGGCGTCCGCCTCGCCAAGTCGATCGACGAGGTCAAGGAATTCGCCAAGCAGATGCTCGGCGCCACGCTGGTGACGGTGCAGACCGGCGCCGACGGCAAGCAGGTCAATCGCCTCTACATCGAGGAAGGCTCCGAGATCGACAAGGAGTTCTACCTGTCGCTGCTGGTCGATCGCGCCACCTCGCGGATTTCCTTCGTGGTTTCGACCGAAGGCGGCATGTCGATCGAAGACGTCGCCCACGAGACGCCTGAAAAGATCGTGTCGTTCACCGTCGATCCGGCGACCGGCATCATGGGCCATCACGGCCGCACCGTCGCCAAGGCGCTGAACCTCAAGGGCGATCAGGCCAAGCAGGCCGAAGCGCTGGTGGCCAAGCTGTACGCCGCGTTCGTCGCCAAAGACATGGACATGCTGGAGATCAACCCGCTGGTGCTGACCAAGCAGGGCGATCTGAAGTGCCTCGACGCCAAAATCTCGTTCGACGGCAACGCGCTGTACCGCCACACCGACATCCAGGCGCTGCGTGACGAGACCGAAGAAGACGCCAAGGAAATCGAAGCGTCGAAGTACGACCTCAACTACGTCACCCTCGACGGCACCATCGGCTGCATGGTCAATGGCGCCGGCCTCGCGATGGCGACGATGGACATCATCAAGCTGTACGGCATGTCTCCGGCCAACTTCCTCGACGTCGGGGG
>NZ_QTKI01000619.1:0-1855 GCF_010820945.1 Rhodopseudomonas sp. BR0C11 | reverse complement strand
TCGAACGGAACGGTGTCGTGCATCCATCGCTGATGCCGCTGGCGTTCGAAGCTTTGGCGCGCTGATCGATGGGCATCGAAGTTGTCACCATTTTGGTCGGCGGCGGGCGTTGGTCGGCGTTCGAAAAGATCAACGTGCGCGCGGCCTTTAACGAAGCTGCACGGTCGTTCAGCTTTGAGGTTGCGGCTGAGATGGGGGATTCGGCGACCAACCGGCTCTTCACCAAGGGGACGCCGGTGAAGATCTACGCGAATGCTGATCTGCTGCTCGATGGCCAAGTCGACAAGCGGCAGCCGCAGTTCGAAGGCGACCCGCCGAAGGCGTCTATCACGGTTTCGGGGCGTTCGAAATCAGCCGATCTGATCGATGGGAGCGCCGAGCACGATACCGGCTCGATCAAGAATAAGACGCCGGACCAGATTGGTAACGAGGTCTGCAAGAAATACGCGGCCAAGTTCCGAACTGATCAGCAGCTCGACAAGGTTGAAAAGTATCAGGTCACACCGGGCGAGAGCGTGTTCCGCTGCGTCGAGAAGCTTGCTCGTCAGCAGGGCATGACGCTCGCTGGGCGCGCAGATGGTGACGTCGACATCACCAAGGCAGGCAGCAAGCGCCACGCCGGAGGGCTTATCGAGGGCGTCAACATCAAGGGTGGTTCGGCTGATCACGACGGATCGAACCAGCACTCGGAATACATCGTCCGCGGTCAGCGACCTTCGGGGCACGGCGAGGATAATCTCGAAGTTGAGGCGCGAGAAAAGGACGAGTCAGTCAAGCGGCATCGCCCGGTGGTGGTCGTCCAGGATGAGGACACTGACAAAAAGCGGGCGAAGAAGCGGGCGAAAAACCGCAAGGAACGCGCTGCCGGCGACGCGCTGAAAGCGACAATCCGGGTGCAGGGTTTCCGCGACGAAGCCGGCACGGTGTGGACGCCGGGTTGGCTGGTCTGGACCGAAAGCCCGTTCCTGGACATCGCTCAAGACATGCTGATCGAGAGCGTCGATTTCGACCAGGACGAGAACGGCAGCATTGCGACGCTGGGACTGACAGATCCGCGGTCCTACGGCGGCGAGGACAGCAAAGGCAACAAGTCCGGAGAAGAGTGGAAGCGCTGATGTCGTATTACGAGCATGATGACGCGCTGCGTAGCATGCTGCGGCGGGCTCGGGTGCTGAAGATCGACGACAGCGGATCCCAGCAGCTGCTCGACCTCGGCGGCCTGAAGTCCGAGCGGCCGGAGAAGATCGTCCGCATCCAGGATCACGGCTTCACATCGCATCCGCCGAAACAGGGCGAGGGCGTGATGCTGCAGCTCGGTGGCCGCTCCGATCGCACGATGTTCTTCGGCGGCGAGCACAAGGACTATCGGCCGAAGAACACCGCCGAAGGCAACGCGGTGCTCTACGACGACAAAGGCAACGTCGTTTGGATGAAGAGCGGAGAGGGTATCCACCTCACTGCGAAAAAAGGTCAGGTCGAGCTGCGATCAACTGACGACAAGGTCTGGGTGAAGCCCGGCGACGGCAAGAAAGTCTATCTCGGTGGTGATGGCACTGACGGGTCGTATTCGCCGGTGATGACCGAGGCCGGACCGTCGATCAATGTGATGGCGAGGTATGCCTGATGGCGAAGCTGCAAGTACGTATCGGTGAGAGCTCCGATGCGCAGCCAAACCTCAGCTGGGATACGATCTGGTCGCCATGGGCGGGCGGCGGAGATTGGGCGATCGCCGGCGCCGATGAGCCGCAAAACCGGGGCGGCTTGCAGTCTAAGGCGGCGCTGCACACCGCGGTGATCATCCAGCTGTTCACCGATCGCCGCGTTCCGGACGATCATCCGCTGCGCTACCTGGTGC
>NZ_QTKI01000062.1:0-17153 GCF_010820945.1 Rhodopseudomonas sp. BR0C11 | reverse complement strand
GCGCCGGTGATGTTGGGCTCGGTCGCATCGGGCTTGAGAATCGGGAAAGTCCGTTCGATCGCCATGGAATGTCCTTGAAAGCTAAGGGCGGGAGGGAGTTGCCGGGCTTATATCCACGCCGCCGCGCTCCGGCAAGCTGCGGGGCGCGATTCATCGGGCAACGCCTGCTCGAGCCGGTTGCCTTTGTGGCCCGACCCGGCCAAAACGCGCCATGCTCACGCTTACCGACATTTCGATCCGGCTCGCCGGACGGCTGTTGATCGACCAGAGTTCGGTCCAGATCGCCCCCGGCGCTCGCGTCGGCTTCATCGGCCGCAACGGCGCCGGTAAATCCACCCTGTTTCGCGCGATCCGCGGCGAACTCGCAACCGAGACCGGCCGGATCACCCTGCCGCCACGGTGGCGGATCGGCAGCCTCGCCCAGGAAGCGCCGAACGGTCCCGAAGCCCTGCTGGATGTCGTCCTGGCCGCCGATGTCGAACGGGCGGCGCTGCTGCACGAGGCCGAGACCGCGCAGGACCCGCATCGCATCGCCGACATTCAGACCCGGCTGGTCGACATCGACGCCCACTCGGCCCCGGCGCGGGCAAGTGCCATTCTCAGTGGCCTCGGCTTCTCAGCGACGGATCAGGCGCGCTCGTGCTCGGAATTCTCCGGCGGCTGGCGGATGCGCGTGGCGCTGGCCGCGACGCTGTTTGCTGCGCCGGACCTGTTGCTGCTCGACGAGCCGACCAACTATCTCGACCTCGAAGGCACGATGTGGCTCGAGGACCATCTCGCCAACTATCCGCGCACGGTGATCGTGATCAGCCACGATCGCGACCTGCTCGATACGTCGGTCAACGAGATCCTGCACCTCGACCGCGGCCGGCTGGTTCACTTCCGCGGAAGTTACTCGGCCTACGCGGATTTCCGCGCCAACAAACTGGCGCTGGACGCCAAGAATGCGAAGCGTGACGAAGCGCGGCGCAAGCATCTTCAGGACTTCGTCGATCGCTTCAAGGCCAAGGCCACCAAGGCACGGCAGGCGCAATCGCGCGTCAAGATGCTGGAGAAGATGAAGCCGATCGCGCCGCTGGTGGCGGACGATACTCCGGAGATCAACTTCCCGGCCCCTGAGAAAACACTGTCGCCGCCGATCATCGCGGTCGACAACGTCGCGGTCGGCTACGACCCCAAACATCCGGTGCTGCGGCAGGTCACGCTGCGGATCGATCCGGACGATCGCATCGCGCTGCTCGGCGCCAACGGCAACGGCAAGTCGACCCTGGTGAAGCTGCTGGCGAACCGGCTGCCGCCGTTCTCCGGATCGGTGACCCGCGCCGACAAGCTGTCGATTGCTTATTTCGCGCAGCATCAGCTCGACGAACTCAATGAAGACGGCTCGACCTACGACCACGTTCGCAAGCTGATGCCGGATGCGCCCGAGAGCAAGATCCGGGCGCGCGCCGGTGCGATGGGCTTCTCCGGCAAGGCGGCCGACACGCTGGTCAAGAGCCTGTCCGGCGGTGAAAAGGCGCGGCTGCTGCTCGGGCTCGCGACCTTCTACGGCCCGAACATGATCATCCTCGACGAGCCGACCAACCATCTCGACATCGACAGCCGCGCGGCGCTGGCGGAGGCGATCAACGACTTCCCCGGCGCGGTGATCATGGTGTCGCACGACCGCTATCTGATCGACGCCTGCGCCGATCGGTTGTGGGTGGTGGCCGAGCACAAGGTGAAACCGTTCGACGGCGATCTCGACGATTATCGCCGGGCCGTGCTGTCGTCCCGTGGCGCCCGAACGACGTCGTCAGAGACCAAGGAACGCAAAGCCGATGACAGCGCCGCCAAGGCGTCGGTACCGCGCCCCAAGAAGACGGTTTCGCTGAAGCAACAGATCGCCGATGCCGAAGCCGAGATCGACCGCATCACCGCGATCATCGAGAAGATCGATGCCGCGCTGGCGATCCCGGACCTTTTCACCCGCGATCCGAAACAGGCCGCTCAACTCAGCACCGCGCGCGCCAACGCGCAGGCGGCCTTGCAAGCTGCTGAAGAGAAGTGGCTGGAGGCGAGCGCGGCGCAGGACGCCGCGCAAAGCTGAGCGCTACTGCGCCGAGCGCGCGCTTCGCTTCTTCGCGCGCGTCGGCTTGCGTTCCTGAACAGCGTCCGGTGCACGCTCGATCGCGCTGAGCCGGCCCGCCGTGAAGGTGTAGATGCCGGCACGCGCTCCGCGGTTATAGGTCAGGACCGCGAGACGGTCGCCGCGCTCATTGTTCGACAGGCTGACATGATCCGGCGCACCGAGGCCACGCGCGACATCGCATTCGGTGTGGCCGAGCGCGACCGTGCCGCCTGCCGTCATCGGAGCGGCCTGCCCGTCCTGCGGTGCGTTGGGGTCGCCCGGCGCCGGCCCCATGCCAGGGCAGCGGCCGTCGGCGCTGATCAGGTCTTCCGGGGTCACCGGCTTGTCCGGCGTCAGCGGCGGGGTCTCGATCGAGATGTTCTTGATGAACACCCGGCCGGGCTTCGAGAACCACTCGGCGTCGCGCGACAGGAATTCAGGGGTGCCGGAACAGCCCGCAAGCAAGGGCGTGGTCAGCGCCAGCGTGATGAACAGCGGCCGCACGGAAAACTTCTGATACACGATCGATCGCGCCCCAATAGAGATCTTAAGCACTTGTCCAATCACCGATTTACGGCACCACCGTGACGGCCTTGCCGTAGCCCTGCGGTCGCCTTCAGCATCCACAGCCTGTGCCTGGTCTCGCCCGCCTAGTCCCGCCGCTGCCAGCGACCGGCCTCGTCGGCCTGCCAGTACGTCACCTCAAAAGCCTTCGCTTTGCACTGCTTCCAGGCGTCGCGGGCCATTGCCACCGCCTCGTCGTCATCGCCGTTAAACAGCAGCACCATCCGTTCGTAGCTGCCCGAATCCTCGGGCAGCGCTGCGTTGTCGACGAGGAACCGGACCTTGGCTCCATTCGGATTGCCCTCGCCCGTGGTCAGCAGGATTGGCTGATGCGCGGCGTCTGCCACACGCCAGGTGGCGTGCGGCAGAAACGAGTCGTCGCGATAGGTCCAAAGATGCGAGTCGAGCGCGTCGGCCCGCTCCTCGGACGTCGACTGCACCACCACCCGCCAGCCGCGCGCGAGTGATTTCTCGAGCAGCGGCGGCAGTACCTGTTCGACGGTCCTGCCTTGGAGGTGATAGAACAGCACTTCGGTCATCGCGCCGATTACTTCTTGGCTTCGTAGTACTCCGCCACGAGCTGATTGAGCAGACGGACGCCGTAGCCAGAACCCCAGCTCTGATTGATCTCGTTCTTCGGCGAAGCCATCGCGGTGCCGGCGATGTCGAGATGCGCCCACGGCGTGCCGTCGACGAAGCGCTGCAGGAACTGCGCCGCGGTGATCGAGCCACCGTTGCGCGATCCGGTGTTCTTCATGTCGGCAAACTGGGAATCGATCTGCTTGTCGTATTCCGGGCCAAGCGGCATCCGCCAAACCTTCTCGCCGGTGGACTGACCGACCGCGGTCAGCCGCTCCGCGAGCTGATCATTGTTGGAGAACAGGCCGGCATATTCGGTGCCGAGCGCCACCATGATGGCGCCGGTGAGCGTCGCCAGATCGACCATGAACTTCGGCTTATGCTTCTGAGCCACGTACCAAAGCACGTCGGCCAGCACCAAACGGCCCTCGGCGTCGGTGTTGATGATCTCGATGGTCTGGCCCGACATCGAGGTGACGATGTCGCCCGGCCGCTGCGCGTTGCCGTCCGGCATGTTCTCGACCAGGCCGATCGCGCCGACCGCATTGACCTTGGCCTTGCGGGCCGCGAGCGCGTGCATCAGGCCGACGACGCAGGCCGCGCCGCCCATGTCACCCTTCATGTCTTCCATGCTGGCCGACGGCTTGATCGAAATGCCACCGGTGTCGAAGCACACGCCCTTGCCGACGAAGGCGAGCGGCTGCTCGCCCTTCTTGCCACCGTTCCAGCGCATGATCACGGTGCGGCCCGGATGCGCCGAGCCCTGCGACACGCCGAGCAGCGCGCCCATCTTCAGCTGGGTCATCGCCTTGACGTCGAGGATCTGGACCTCGACGCCGAGCTTCTTGAGCTGTGCGGCCCGCTTGGCAAACTCTTCCGGATACAGCACGTTCGGCGGCTCGTTGACGAGCTCGCGCGCCAGGATGACACCGTCGACGACATGGCTGTCGGGCGTGAACGCCTTCTTGACCGCTGCCGGATCGGCCACCGCGAGCGTAACGCTGGCATTCGCCGCGCCGTTCTCGTCGTCCTTCTTCTTGGTCTTGTAGCGATCGAACTTGTAGGCACGCAGCCGGATGCCGGAGGCGATCGCGGCCGCCTGCTCGGGCTTCATCGCACCGGTCGGCAGATCGGCAATCACCGTCACGGCCGTATCGCCCGCACCGATCTTGCCGGCAACGGCGCCGCCGAGCTTGAGCAGATCGTAATCGTTGATCGACGCGACCTTGCCGGCGCCAACGACGATCAGGCGACCGACCTTCAGACCCTCAGGTGCCAACAGGTCCAGGGCGGAACCGGACTTGCCCTTGAACTGCGCGGTGGCAGCCGCGCGCTTGACGGTGGCAACCGCTGCCCCCAAGGCCTTGGTCGCCGTCGCGCCGAACTTCAGACCGTCGTCGCAGAACACGATCAGCGTGCCGCGCGCGGGCGTAGAAAACGGGACGAAACCGACCTTGACGGCGTCGGGCATTGGCATTCCTCCAAAAACAGGCTGTCGGCGGAAACGATCCGGCAGGCGCGGGTCCAAAGCCGTTGTTTTGGAGCGTTGAGGCGTCAAGTCAAGACAACATCGCTAAGCCGCGCAGCTTTCACGGGAAAGTGGATTGCGCAGCGCCCCGCCGGCAAATCGGCGGCGAGGTCACCGTCAACGGGGCAGTCGCCCTGTCTTTACATTGCGCGGGACGGGAATCTGTGGTCTTCGGGAGCCGGTCGCGCACCATTAACCATATCCCCAGTGCGCCGCGTCCCGGCCATTTTGTTGACAGATCAGACAGATGGTAATGGCAACCTGGGACAAGGCCGGGCTTTCCGCCCTGGGGAGGATTCATCATGAATCCGGGCGGCCATAGAATCCGGATTCGAGGGGATCGTACTGAGCGATGGGCTCCATCGACCGCTATATCTTCCGCACGACGCTGGTGTCGTTCGCGGTCGTGATGGGCAGCCTCACGGGTGTGATCTGGATCACCCAGGCGCTGCGCGGCATCGATTTGATGACCAGCCAGGGCCAGACCATCATCACCTTTCTCGGGCTGACCGGCCTCGCCGTTCCGGTGCTGGTGCTGGTGATCGCTCCGATCGCGCTGATGATCGCGGTGGCCCACACCCTCAACCGGCTGGCAACCGATTCCGAAATCATCGTGATGAACGCCGCCGGCCTGTCGCCGATTCGGCTGTTCCGGCCGTTCTTCTACGCCACCATGGTGGTGGCGGCGCTCGTGATCATCATCGGTGCCTACATCGCCCCTGATGGGCTCCGCCGGATCGCGCGGTGGGACAGCGAGATTACCGCCGACGTGCTCGCCAACGTACTGCAGCCCGGCCGGTTCGCTCAGCTCGAACAGGGGCTGACGATCCGGGTTCGCGAGCGGCAGCCGGGTGGTCTGCTGGTCGGGGTTTTCATCGACGACGCCCGCGCGCCCAACGAGCGCATCAGCATCATCGCCGACCACGGCACCGTCGTGAAAAACGACAAGGGCTCGTTCCTGGTGCTGGAAGACGGCCACCTCGAGCGTTTCCAGACCGGCAAGGAAGAGCCCGCGTTGGTGGCGTTCAGCCGCTATGCCTTCGACATGTCGAAGTTCTCGCGTGCCCGCGACGTCGCTTACGGCATTCGCGAACGCTATCTATGGGAGCTGTTGTGGCCGGCGGAGAACGATCCGCTGCTGGCGCGGCTGCCGCCCGAATTCCGCTCGGAAATGCATGATCGGTTGCTGGCGCCGATCTATCCGTTCTTCTTCGCCGCGGTCGCCTTCGCCTTTCTCGGCCTGGCCCGGACCACCCGACAGAGCCGCAACTTCTCGATGGCCGGCGCCGTGCTGGTCGCTTTCGTGGTGCGACTCGCCGGGTTCGCGTTGTCGGTGATCGCCAACAAGACGCCTTACGTCGCCGGCCTGCAGTATCTGCTGCTGTTCGTCGCCACCGGGACGTGCCTGTGGCTGATCAACCGCAACGTCGTGATCGAACCGCCGGCGCGTGTAACTGAAGCCCTGAACGCCTTCAATGCGTCGATCGCCCGGTTGATCCGGCGACCGGTGCCGGCGTAACGCGGGGCGCATGATGGTCGTCAACACGCTCGGACGCTATTTCGCCCGCCGCTTCGTGATCGCCTCGCTCGGGGTGTTCTTCGGGCTGTTCGTGCTGCTGGTGTTCGTCGACTATGTCGACCTGCTGCGCCGTGCCGGCGGCCTCGCCGTCTCGGCGTTCTATGTCGCGCAGGCCTCGTTCTGCCGCGTGCCGCAATTGCTCGAACGGTTGCTGCCGTTCTGCATCCTGATCGGCGGCATGACCTGCTACCTGGCGTTGTCGCGGAGCCTTGAGCTGGTGGTCGCGCGCGCTGCCGGGCTTTCGGCCTGGGAGTTCATCTCACCTGCCCTGTGGAGCGCGATTGCGATCGGCATCTTTGCCACCACCGTATTCAATCCGCTGTCCGCGCACATGCAGGAGCGCGCCAAGCAGATGGAAGCCGAAATGTTCGGTGAGAACACCGGCGGGCTGCAGGATGCCAACGGCTTTTGGATGAACCAGGTCAGCCCTGACGGACAGGCGATCATCAACGCCGCACGCAGCCAGCAGCAAGGCGCGGTCCTCACCGGCATCACGGTGTTTCGATTCGAACCCGACTTCCAGTTCAAGGACCGAATCGAGGCGCGGGAGGCGGTGCTCGAACCGGGGCATTGGCTGCTGAAAAACGTACGCCGCTATACAATGAACGGTGCCCCGGTAGATCAAGACACCCTTGAGTTGCCGACGTCACTCACACTCGCGCAGGTCCGCAACAGTTTTGCCACGCCCGAAAGTGTGTCTTTTTGGCAACTTCCGACCTACATCAAGTCGTCGGAAAACTCCGGTTTTGCGACCGCTGGCTATCGCCTGCAGTATCACAAGCTGCTGGCAAAGCCGTTTTTGCTGGCCGCGATGGTCATGCTAGCTGCTTCTGTGAGCTTGCGATTCTTCCGTTTTGGCGGCGTGCAAAAGATGGTTTTGAGTGGCGTGGCCGCAGGCTTTCTGCTCTATATCCTGTCGAAAGTGACCGAGGATTTGAGTAAGGCTGAACTGATGCATCCGCTTGCTGCAGCGTGGTTGCCCGTGTGCGTGGGCGGTCTCGCTGGATTTCTAGCCTTGCTCTATCAGGAGGACGGATAGTGGCTGCGATGGCCGCCCTCCATGGAAAGCTGTCGACCAAGCGTCGGCGCACCAAGGTGCGCCGCGAGCGTGTGGTGACGGCTGTATTGCTGACGCCGTTTGCTGTGCTCGCGCTTGCGGGCGGGATGCAGGCGGTCGCGATCGATTCCGCCTCCGCTCAGGGCTACACCTACAATCCGCGCCCTGCCCGGCCGAAGCCGCCTCCGCCGCCGGCCGCCAACAACGGCCAGATGCTGGTTCAGGCCAGCGAGGTCAATTACGACTACAACAACAAGCGCGTCGCCGCGGTCGGCAACGTGCAGATGTATTACAACGGCACCACCGTCGAGGCTGATCGTCTGGTCTACGACCAGGACACCAAGCGGCTGCGCGCCGAGGGCAACGTCCGCATGACCGATGCGGACGGCAAGATCACCTACGCCAATTTCCTCGATCTGTCGGACGACTATCGCGACGGCTTCGTCGACTCGCTGCGGGTCGATACGGCGCAGGACACCCGCATCGCGGCGTCGCGCGCGGACCGCACCGGCGGCAATTACAACGTGTTCCAGAACGGCGTGTACACCGCGTGCGCGCCCTGTAAGGACGATCCGAAAAAGCCGCCGCTTTGGCAGGTCAAGGGCGCACGGATCATCCACGACCAGACCGACAAGATGCTGTACTTCGAAGATGCTCGGATCGAGTTCTTCGGCGTCCCGCTCGCCTACATGCCGTATCTGTCGACCCCGGATCCGACGGTCGCGCGCAAGACCGGCTTCCTGATGCCGGCCTACACGAGCAACACGACGTTCGGTTCAGGCTTCGAGATCCCCTTCTATTGGGCGCTCGCGCCCGACTACGACGTCACGATCACCCCGCGCATCACCACCAAGCAAGGCGTGTTGATGCAGGGCGAGTTCCGGCAGCGGCTGCTGGACGGTGCCTACGAGGTCCGCGCCTACGGCATCAACCAGTCCGATCCCGCCGCGTTCGGAGCGAATACGCCCGGCAACCGCGACCTCCGCGGCGCCGTCGATACCAAAGGCCAGTTCGCACTCAACGACAAATGGGTGTGGGGCTGGGAAGGCGTGCTGATGTCCGATCGCGCGTTCTTCCTGGACTATCGGCTGGCGCAATATCGCGACAGCTGGGGCACGTTCCTCAATCAATCGACCGAGGCGACGTCGCAGATCTATCTGACTGGCGTCGGCAACCGGTCGTATTTCGATATTCGCGCGATCCACTATCTCGGTTGGGCCGCGGCGGATATTCAGGGCCAGATCCCGGTCGTGCACCCGGTGCTCGACTATTCGAAGACGCTCGATCAGAACATCTTCGGCGGCGAGTTCAGCTACAAGACCAACCTGACCAGCCTGAGCCGCCAGACGGCGCAGTTCGATCCGGTCACCACCATCGCCAACACCACGGGGCTCTGCCTCAACACGTCGGCCGATCCGGCGGCGCGGCTGCCGTCGAGCTGCTTGCTGCGCGGCGTTCCCGGCACCTACACCCGGTTGACCGCGCAGGCCGACTGGCGGCGGTCGTTCACCGACCCCTACGGCCAGATCTGGACTCCGTTTGCTTCGCTGCGCGCCGACGCGATCGACGCCTCGATTTCGAACCAGCCGGGCGTGTCGAACTATCTGCTGCCGGGCGACACTCAGGCGATGCGGCTGATGCCGACCGTCGGCCTGGAATATCGCTATCCGTTCATCAACGTTCAGCCGTGGGGCACCACCACGATCGAGCCGATCGCGCAGGTGATCATCCGCCCGAACGAGTCCTACGCCGGCAAGCTGCCGAACGAAGACGCACAGACCATGGTGTTCGACGCCAGCAATCTGTTCAGCGTCGACAAGTTCTCCGGCTACGACCGCGTCGAAGGCGGCGGCCGCGCCAATGTCGGCGTCCAGGCAACCACGCAGTTCGATCAGGGCGGCTCGGTCAACGTGCTGTTCGGCCAGTCCTATCAGTTGTTCGGCCTGAACTCGTTCGCGGTGGCGGACGCCACCAACACCGGCCTCGACTCTGGTCTGGCTAAGCCGAAGTCGGACTATGTCGGCCGGGTGTCGTACTCGCCGAACTCGACCTACAAGTTCACCACCCGCGCACGCTTCAACGAAGCGACGTTCAACGTCGAGCGGTTCGAAGCCGAGGCCAGCGCCAGCTTCAATCGCTGGTCGGTGAGCATGATCTACGGCAACTACGCCGCCCAGCCCGATCTCGGATTCCTGACACGTCGTCAGGGCATTCTCGGAACCGGAACGCTCAAGATCGCATCCAATTGGGTGGTCTCGGGCGGTGCCCGCTGGGATCTTGAAGCCAACAAGATCAACCAATACATCGTCGGCGCCGGTTACGTGGACGACTGCTTCGTGTTGGCGCTGAACTACGTCACCGGCTATTCCTACGCCAACTACGGAACGACGCCGACGCTCAACCACTCGGTCATGGTGCAGATCGGACTCCGCACCATCGGCATGTTTGCGATGCAGCAGAATGTGTCTGGCGCAGCGAGCGGCATGTTCGGCCAATAGCGCGCGCCGCGCGGGCCTGAACCGTTTTCCGGCTCGCCACCATCCAGAACCCGATCGGCTGTGAGGTAAACGCGACCCATGACGAGCAAGCTTTCCCTTCGCATCATTGGCTTGGCGCTGTGCTGTGCGGCGGCGACGCTGGGTCTTGGAACGACGCAGGGCCAGGCTCAGTCGGTCGTGGTGATGGTCAATGGCGAACCGATCACCAATTTCGACATCGATCAGCGCTCGAAGCTGAACCGGATGTCGCACAAGGCTGACAGCCGGCAGCAGGTGCTCGAGGATCTGATCGACGAGAAGGTCAAGATCAAGGAAGCCAAGAAGTACGGCGTCAATCCCAGCGATTCCGACATCGACTCCTCCTTCTCCACGATGGCGTCGCGGATGCGGATGAGCACCGCGCAGATGACGAATATGCTGGCCGCTCAAGGCATTCGGCCGGATACGTTGAAGTCCCGGATCAGGGCCGAGATGGTCTGGGCGAGCCTGGTGCGCGGCCGCTTCAAGGACAGTCTCCAGGTCAGCGAGCGCGAAGTTCAGGCGCAGCTCAAGGGCGGAGACGACTCCAAAGCCGTCGAAAGTTTCGAGTATCAACTCCGGCCCGTGGTGATGATCGTTTCGCGCGGCTCGGGTTCGGAGTCACTGGAATCCCGCCGCAAGGAAGCGGAGCAGCTTCGCGGCCGCATCTCGAGCTGCGCCGAGGCGGATCGCGTCTTCAAAGCGATGCCGAATGCGGCGATCCGCGGCATCGTGATGAAGACCTCCGCCGACCTGCCGCCGGCCCTTCGCGAGATCCTCGACAAGACTCCGGTGGGCCACCTCACCCCGCCCGAAGCCACCAAGCAAGGCATCGAGATGGTGGCGCTGTGCGAGCGCAAGCAGTCGACAGCCGACACGCCGCGCAAGCGCGAAATCCGTGAGAAGCTGTTCGGCGAGAAGTTCCAGGCGAAGTCGAAAGAGTATCTGCAGGAAGTGCGCAAAGCCGCGATGATCGAGTATCGCTGAGACGTTGCAGCGAGCTTCCTTGCGACACAAGTGCCGGCGGTCCGCGCCTCGGAGTCGATCATGACCGGAATGGCAAAACCACTGGCGCTGACACTCGGCGAACCAGCAGGGATCGGCCCCGACATCGCCCTGGCGGCGTGGCTACAGCGTGAGCAACACGGACTGCCGCCGTTCTACCTTCTTGGTGATGCCGGCTGTCTGTCCCGCCGTTCCAAGCTGCTTGGCCTCGACGTTCCACTCGCCGAGGTCAAAGCCGAAGACGCCGTGGCTGCGTTTGCCACTGCCCTTCCGATCGTCTCCACGGGACACATCGCAACCGCGCAGCCCGGCCAACCGAACGACACCAGTGCGCCGGCCGCAATCGCATCGATCGAGCACGCCGTGGCAGACGTCCAGAGCGGCCGCGCAGCCGCCGTCGTGACCAACCCGATTGCCAAGAGCGTGCTGTACCAAGCCGGTTTCCGCCATCCCGGCCACACCGAGTTTTTGGCCGAACTCGCCAAGCGAGACGGCATCGTGCCGCAGCCGGTGATGATGCTGTGGTGCCCTACTCTCGCGGTCGTACCGGTGACGATCCATGTCTCGCTGCGCGACGCGATCACTCAACTCACTACCGATTTGATCGTGTCGACCGCGCGGATCGTCGTCAAAAATCTGCGCGAACGCATGGGGATCAAGCAGCCCCGATTGGCCCTCGCCGGCCTCAATCCCCATGCCGGGGAAGATGGGGCGCTGGGCCACGAGGACAGCGCCGTGGTCGCACCCGCGGTCGAGATGCTACGGGGCGAAGGCGTCGACGCGCGGGGACCGCTGCCGGCCGACACGATGTTTCATGCGGCCGCACGCAAGACCTATGACTGCGCGATCTGCATGTATCACGATCAAGCGCTGATCCCGATCAAGACCATTGCATTCGACGAAGGCGTCAACGTCACCCTTGGTCTTCCCTTTATCCGGACGTCACCCGATCACGGCACGGCGTTCGACATTGCTGGCAGCGGACGCGCCAATCCCTCGAGTCTGATCGCGGCCTTGAAGCTCGCCGCACAAATGGCATCGGCCAAGACCGCATGAGCGCGATCGACGATTTGCCGCCGCTGCGCGAGGTGATCCGGCGGCATGATCTCGCTGCGCGGAAATCGCTCGGCCAGAACTTCCTGCTCGATCTCAATCTGACGGCGCGCATCGCACGAGCAGCCGGACCGCTCGAGGGTGTCACGGTGGTCGAGATCGGGCCCGGTCCGGGCGGCCTCACCCGCGCCCTGCTGGCGACTGGCGCCAAGCGTGTCATCGCGATTGAGCGAGATGAGCGCGCACTCGGTGCGCTGGAGGAAATCGCTGCGCACTATCCTGGCCGCCTCGAGATTATCAGCGGCGACGCCATGGAATTCGATCCGCGCCCGCTGCTGAACGGTGACCGCGCCCGGATCGTCGCCAACCTGCCGTACAACATCGCCACCCCGTTGCTGATCGGCTGGCTGTGCGCCGAGCCATGGCCGCCGTGGTACGAGATGATGGTGCTGATGTTTCAGCGCGAAGTGGCGCAGCGCATCGTCGCGCATCACGACGACGACGCCTATGGCCGGCTTGCGGTGCTGGCGAACTGGCGCGCCGAAACGCAAATGCTGTTCGACATTTCGCCGTCCGCCTTTGTGCCGCCGCCGAAGGTGACCTCCTCTGTGGTGCGCCTGGTGCCTCGTCAGCAACCTGAGCCGTGCGATCGCGCAGCGCTTGAACAAGTCGCGGCCGCCGCTTTCGGTCAACGCCGCAAGATGCTGCGCCAGAGCCTCAAATCGCTTGGCGTCGATCCGGCACAGCTCACAGCGGCCGCCGGAATCGATCCGGCGCGGCGTGCCGAGACCGTGCCCGTTTCCGGTTTTGTTGCCATGGCGAACGAATTGGCCAATAGTCGCGCGATAAGAACACAAGCCTGAAAGGGAGAAACCCGACATGACGCAAATGCGTCGCCAGTCTCTGGTGAAATTCGACGCCCCGCTGTGTGAGACCATCATCGATGCGCCGAAGCCGCAGGGGCGCGAAGTGCTGGTGAAGATCGAGCGCTGCGGCCTGTGCCACTCCGACCTGCACATTCAGGACGGCTACGCCGATCTCGGCGGCGGCAAAAAGCTTGATACCACGCGCGGCATGACGCTGCCTTTCACCCTGGGCCATGAGATCGCCGGTGTCGTTGCCGAAGTCGGTCCCGATGCCCCGCAGGAGCTGATCGGCACCAAGAAAGCGGTGTTTCCCTGGATCGGCTGCGGCAAATGCCGTGACTGCCTCGCCGGCGACGAAAACCTGTGCGCCAAGAACCGCTTTCTCGGGGTGTCGATCGACGGCGGCTTCGCGACCCACGTGCTGGTGCCGGATGCCAAGTACCTGCTCGACTACGATCCGCTTCCGACCAATGTCGCGGCGACGTTGATGTGCTCTGGTATCACGGCCTATGGCGCCCTGAAGCGTCTGGTGGACCGGCCGCGTCAGCGCAATCTGCTGCTGATCGGATTGGGCGGCGTCGGCATGATGGGGCTGTCGCTGGCTCAGGCAATGTTCAAGCAGCCGATCGCAGTGGCCGATCTCAGCCCCGCAGCGCGCGAAGCGGCGCTGAAGAACGGCGCAGCCGTGGCCTATGATCCATCGGAGCCCGACGTTGCCAAGCGCATCTTCAAGGAGACCGACGGCGGCTTCGATGGCGTGGTGGATTTCGCCGGCAACGATAAGTCGATGAACTTCGCCGTCAGCACCGTTGCGCGGGGCGGCAAGATCGTGGTGTCGGGCCTGATGGGTGGCCAGTTCAGCCTGCCGATGGTGCAGTGGATCTACAAGCGGATGACCGTCGAAGGCTTCATGGTCGGCACGCTCGAAGAGACCAAGGAGCTGCTCGCCCTTGCGCGCGCGGGCAAAGTCAAGCCGACGCCGATGAAGGAAGAGCCGATGCAGGACGCCCAGAAGTGGATCGATCAGCTGCGCGCCGGCAAGGTCGTCGGCCGCATCATGCTGACGAACTAATCATCATCGTCTTCCTGGCATTGCGGGTTCCCAAAGCCGCAATGCCAGGCTCCGAATTGTCTCACCCTCACCGGATTGTCGGCATATTGCGACCCCATTTGTCGCGGAAAAAACGGGCGAACAGAAGTTCCGTTGTCCGCGTCAGAATGGGGAATGCCATGCACAACCGATCCGCGAAACTGCTGTTGGCCGTGAGCGCCGGCGCGATCGCGAGCGTTGCGATCACAGCAAGCCCCCTGTCCTCGGCGCAGGCCGACACCTGCTTGTCGGCACCGAACGCGCCCACCCCGGCCGGAAGTCATTGGTTCTACCGGGCCGACCACGCCGCCAAGCGCAAGTGCTGGTACTTGCGCAAGGTTGACGGCGCATCAGCAGCGGCAAATCCTACGGAAGCGACCTCGCCCGAGGCGACCGATACTGCCGACAGCTCCCCCGCCGCGGCCACAACTAGTCCAGCTCCATCTCCCAAAGCCAAGTCCGCTGCAGCACCGAGCATGACGCAGCCGACGGCGCCGTCGCAATCGAGTGCAGCTCCATTGCGCTCCTCCGTTGCCGATGCCCGCGCCGAATTCGCAGCGCCTCAGCAGCCGCAGACGGCCGCTCCCACGACGACCAATTCGCCGTTCCCCGCACCGGTGCTCACAGCGCCCGTGGAGGCGACACAGGCCGCGGCAACGCCTACCCCCGCGGCCGAGCCGTCGAGCGCACCCGCTCCCACCTCGATGAACGATCGCTGGTCGGATTCAGCAGCCGGTAGCGCTCCCGCCAGTGCCGATGCCACCGACAAGCTGCGCAAGGCCGCAAAGGCGACCAAGTCGGCGCCGGCATCCATCACCGAGGAATCGATGAGCGCCGGCACGCTTGCCACGCTGATCGGCGCCCTGCTCGCAGCCCTCGCGGTCGCCGGCGGCATCGCGGCCGCACTCATGAAATTCGGCCGCAGCGAGCCGATCGTCCGGCGTGAGCCCGGCGGACGTCCCGACCTCTGGGCGGGCCGGACCGAACCGGTTGCAACCGACATTTACGCCAATGACTTCCGACCGAGCCCGATCGACCTCGATGCTCCGCGACGCAAGCCGGCAACACCGCCGCCTGCCGAACACGTCGCGTCGGAGCATGACGTCGAACCGCCCGCCTGGATCAAGGCGGCCCGCGAGCGTCGTATCGCCAATGACAGCATTCGGCCGGGTGCGGCGGGGGTCGGCGCCTCAGAACTCAACAGCGCTCAGTCCCGGCCATCGTCCGAGATGGCGAGCCGATCGGTTGCGGAGCCTGCTCCGCCCGCAGCAGACGAAATCGAACAGTTGCTGGCGCTGGCGCAGAAGCGTTCTGCGGCGTGATCGTCAGCCTTCGAGCTGCTGGCGCATCCCGCGGACGAAGGCATCCAATCCGACTTGGCGCTCGCGCTTGAGCTGCTCGGCGCGCAGGATCGAGCGCACCGACTCGAAGGCAACGCCGATATTGTCGTTGACCACGATGTAATCATAAGCGTCGAAGTGGCTCATCTCGTCGCCGGCTTTCTTCATCCGGCCGCGGATCACTTCATGGGAATCCTGCGCGCGGGTGTGTAGCCGATGCTCCAGCGCCTGCACGGACGGCGGCAGGATGAAGACGCTGACCACATCGCTTCCAGCGCGACTGCGGAGCTGCTGCGTTCCCTGCCAGTCGATGTCGAACAACACATCGCGGCCGGCTGCGAGCGCGGCTTCGACCGGGGCACGCGGCGTGCCATAGCGATTGTCGAACACGTTGGCCCATTCGAGGAATTCCCCGGCGCCGACCATCTCGTCGAACTTCGGCCGATCGACGAAGTAATAGTCGCGGCCGTCGACCTCGCCGGGCCGCATCGGCCGTGTCGTTGCCGACACCGACATCTGCAGCCCCGGCATCTGCTCGACCAGCATCCGCGACAGCGTCGTCTTGCCGGCGCCGGAGGGCGACGACAGCACGAACATCAGCCCGCGCCGCTCGACACCGCTGTAGCTGGCCGCCGCTCCGTCGCTCATGATTACTCCAGATTCTGAACCTGCTCGCGGAACTGTTCGACGACATTCTTCATCGCCAGTCCGGCATTGGTCAGCTCCAGATCGATCGACTTGGAGCAGCAGGTGTTGACCTCTCGGTTGAATTCCTGCGCGAGGAAATCGAGCCGACGCCCGACGGCGCCACCCTTGGCGAGCATCTCGCGGCTCTGCGCGATGTGGGACGCAATGCGATCGAGCTCTTCCCGAATATCGGCTTTGGTCGCCATCATGATGGCTTCCTGATGCAGCCGATCAGGATCGAAACGGTCGGACGTATCGAGGAGCGCCGCGATCTGTTCGGCAAGACGCGCCTTGATCGCATCGGGCTTGCGGCCGGGCGCGGCCTCGGCCTGCTTGGCGAGCGCTTCCAGCTCATCCAGACGTTGAGCCAGCACCGCGCCGAGGCTCGCGCCCTCGCGCTTGCGCATCTCGATCAGGCTCTTCAGCGCTTCACCGAATGCAGTTTCGACGGCGGCGCGTGCGGCCTTCTCCTCGGCCTCGTCGGCCTCGGGCTCGACCACTTCGATGACGCCCTTGATGCCGAGCAGTCCATCGATGCTCGGCGCGACGGCGTCGACCTTGCCGGCGATCTCACTGGCAACCTTCAACACCGAGGCCAGCACATCCTGATTGATCTGGATGGCCGAGACCGCGTTGGCGCGCTTGACGGTGAGATTGGCGTAGACGGTGCCGCGGGACAGCACCTCGGCGGCACGCTTGCGGACCGGCGGCTCGATGTCGTCCCAGCCGGGCGGCAGCCGCATCCGGAAATCGAAGCCCTTGGCGTTGACCGACTTCAATTCCCACTCGAACACGTAGGGGCCGCTGGCACCGTGGCTGCGCGCAAATCCGGTCATGCTCGATAACGACATCGCGTCACAGTCTCCGGATTTCGAGGTTTAAGAATCGCCACGCATCGGCCGGCGGAACTTAACGCAAACTCCGCCGCGATGTGAACTGCCGGGCGCGTGCAAGTTACTCGGTCGCACCGTTCGGCGTCGCGTTGCGCGCGCGGCGCTTCTGCGCGCCGTTCTTGCCAGCCTTCGGCGCCCCCGCCGGCGCGGCTGACGCGGCAGGATCAGCAGCCGGCTCGGTGGCCGGCGCAGCTGCGGCCGGCGGCGTTTCTTCCGGCGGCTCGACGGTGTCGTTCTGGAGCTGCTTTTCCTGGGCGCGGAGCTTGCCGACGTTCTTCTGGTGCAC
>NZ_QTKI01000618.1:0-1874 GCF_010820945.1 Rhodopseudomonas sp. BR0C11 | reverse complement strand
GCCGTAGGCCTTGCGGACGTGGCTGAGGCTGGCGACGTCTTCACCCGAGCGCGGCGCCGGCGGGAAGTCGAACGCGATGATCTGGCGGCGGCGCGGCGGCTCGACCTTCTCGATCTTCTCCAGCTTCTTGACTCGGCTCTGCACCTGGGCGGCGTGCGAGGCGCGCGCCTTGAAGCGCTCGATGAATGCCACTTCCTTGGCGAGCATCGCCTGCTGCCGTTCGAACTGCGCCTGCTGCTGCTTGTCGGCGAGCGCGCGCTGGCCCTCGTAGAATTCGTAGTCGCCGGTGTAGCTGGTCAGCGTGCCGGCATCGATCTCGACGATCTTGTTGACGATGCGGTTCATGAAGGCGCGGTCGTGCGAGGTCATCAAGAGCGCGCCCTCGAAACCCTTGAGGAACTGCTCGAGCCAGATCAGGCTTTCGATGTCGAGGTGGTTCGACGGTTCGTCGAGCAGCATCACGTCGGGCCGCATCAACAGGATGCGCGCCAGCGCCACGCGCATCTTCCAGCCGCCCGACAGATTGCCGACGTCGCCGTCCATCATCTCCTGCGAGAAGGAGAGGCCGGCCAGCACCTCGCGGGCGCGGCCTTCGAGCGCATAGCCGTCCAGCCCCCCGGAGCGGTGCTGCACCTCGCCGTAGCGTTCGAGGATTTGCTCCATCTCGTCGGCGCGGTTCGGATCGGCCAGCGCGTGCTCGAGCTCCTTCAGCTCAGCCGCGACCTCGCTGACCGGGCCGGCGCCCTCCATGGTCTCGGCGACCGCGCTGCGGCCGCTCATCTCGCCGACATCCTGGCTGAAATAGCCGATGGTCAGGCCGCGATCGACCGACACCTGGCCCTCGTCCGGCTGTTCCTGGCCGGTGATCATCCGGAACAGCGTGGTCTTGCCGGAGCCGTTCGGCCCGACGAGCCCGATCTTCTCGCCCCGCAGCAACGTCGCGGAGGCTTCGATGTAGAGGATCTGGTGGCCGTTCTGCTTGGAGATGTTGTCGAGACGGATCATGGGCTCACGCGGGGGGAGAAATGCTGCGGCGCGTTTAGCCGATATGGCCGAGCGATGCCAGTTCGACGGCCCAACGCGGCGTCATTCCGGGGCGCGAGCGCAGCTCGCGAGCCCGGAATCCCGAAGCGTTCTGCGACTCCGTCTTTTCCAAAACTGCGAGATTCCGGGTTCGCTCGCAAGGGCGAGCGCCCCGGAATGACGAACGCGGGGAGGGCTCTCCCCCCGGCATGACGAGCGCGGGGGAGGGCACTCACCCCTCTGGCAGCACCGCGTTGGTCGGGGTCACCCGGTCGGTGATCTGCATGCCGAACAGGCTGCCGATCAGTTCGACCGCGACGCGGGCGGTGCGGCCGCGTTCGTCGAGGAAGGGGTTGAGTTCGACGATGTCGACCGAGCGCACCAACCCCGAATCGTGCAGCAGCTCCATCACCAGATGCGCCTCGCGGTAGGTCGCCCCGCCCGGCACGGTGGTGCCGACGCCGGGCGCGACCGACGGATCGAGCACGTCGACGTCGAACGACAGATGCAGCACGCCGCCGGCGGCCCGGACGCGGTCGATGACGCGGCGGATCAGCACCCCGACGCCGAATTCATCGATCGCCCGCATGTCGACGACTGGAATCGCGCGGGCGCGCACCAGCTCTTTCTCAAGCGGATCGATCGAGCGGATGCCGAACAGGTCGAGCCGGCTCGGCGGAACAGACACCCGCGGCTCGTCGCCGAGCAGATGGTCGAGCCCCGGCTCGCCACACAGGAACGCCGCCGACATGCCGTGCATATTGGCGGTCAGCGTCGTCGCCGGCGTGTTGTAGTCGGCATGGGCGTCGAGCCACAGCACGAACAGCGGCTTATTTTGCTCCTGCCAGTAG
>NZ_QTKI01000617.1:0-1882 GCF_010820945.1 Rhodopseudomonas sp. BR0C11 | reverse complement strand
CGCGCCAACGACGGCGAGACGCTGCTGGCGCTCGACGGCCGCACCTAC
This sequence comes from Rhodopseudomonas sp. BR0C11, assembly GCF_010820945.1. NCBI lineage: Bacteria > Pseudomonadati > Pseudomonadota > Alphaproteobacteria > Hyphomicrobiales > Nitrobacteraceae > Rhodopseudomonas > Rhodopseudomonas sp. BR0C11. The sequence continues at coordinate 1,834 of NZ_QTKI01000617.1, read as the reverse complement.
ACGCTCGATTCGTCGGTCTGCGTGATTGCCGATGATCACGGCGTCGAATCGCTCGCCGGCATCATGGGCGGTGAGGTCTCCGGCTGTTCGGCCGAGACCACCGACGTGCTGATCGAATCGGCGTTGTGGAACGAGATCAATATCGCCCAGTCGGGCCGCAAGCTCGGCATCAACACCGATGCGCGTTACCGCTTCGAGCGCGGCGTCGATCCGGCCTTCATGCTGCCCGGGCTCGAACTCGCCACCAAGCTGGTGATGGAGTTCTGCGGCGGCACGCCGTCGGACGTGGTGGTGGTCGGCAATCCGTTCGCCGACGACAAGATCATCGACTTCCCGCTCGCCGAGGTGAAGCGGCTGGCCGGCATCGAAGTGTCGCTCACCGAGATCCGCCGCATCCTCAATCATCTCGGCTTCACGGTCGTCGGTCAGGCGCCGGTGGTGAAGGTCGCGGTGCCGTCGTGGCGCAGCGACGTCCACGGCAAGGCCGATATCGTCGAGGAAATCGTCCGGATCGTCGGCGTCGACAAGGTGCCGCTGACGCCGTTCGAGCGCGGCGATGCCCCGCGCAAGCCGGTGCTCACCCAGATCCAGAACCGCACCCGCCGTGCCAAGCGCGCGCTGGCGGCGCGCGGCCTGACCGAGGCGGTGACCTGGTCGTTCATCTCCAAGCCGTTCGCCGAAGCGTTCGGTGGCGGCCAGCCGGAGCTGGCGCTCGCCAATCCGATCGCGTCCGATCTCTCCGACATGCGGCCGAGCCTGTTGCCCGGCCTGATCGCCGCCGCCCAGGCCAACGCCGATCGCGGTTCGGCCGATCTGGCGTTGTTCGAAGTCGGGCAGGTGTTCAAGGGCGACCGGCCGCAGGATCAGTTCATGGCTGCGAGCGGCGTCCGCCGTGGCGTGGCGTCCTCCGCCGGCCTCGGCCGGCATTGGTCGGGCTCGGCGCAGGCGACCGCGCTCGATGCCAAGGCCGATGCGTTCGCGGTGCTGGCTGCGGCGGGTGCGCCGATGGCGGGGCTGCAGATCGCCACCAACAAGCTGCCGGCCTGGCTGCATCCGGGCCGCTCCGGCGCGATCCAGATCGGGCCGCAGAACGTGCTCGGCTATTTCGGTGAGTTGCATCCGCGGGTGCTCGAACAGCTCGGGGCCGACGGCCCGCTGGTGGCGTTCGAGGTGATCCTGGAGAAGATCCCCGATCCGAAGCAGCGGCCGACCCGCGCCAAGCCGGCGCTGGAATTGTCTGCGTTCCATCCCGTGTCGCGCGACTTCGCCTTCATCGTCGATCGCAAGGTCGCGGTCGCCGATATCGTCCGCGCCGCGCAGGGCGTCGACAAGAAGCTGATCACTTCGGTCAGCGTGTTCGACGTCTATGAAGGCAAGGGCATCGATCCCGACAAGAAGTCGGTGGCGATCGCCGTGACGCTGCAGCCGCGCGACAAGACCATGACCGATCAGGAGATCGAAGCGGTCGCGGCCAAGATCGTGGCGGAAGTCACCAAGAAGACCGGCGGCAGCCTGCGCGGCTGAGGCCGCTCAGCGCCACCACGACGGCGTGCCGCTCGCGGTGGCGGGCGGGCGCTGCTCGCGCTGACGCTGCGGCTCGCGCCGCGGCTTCTGTTTGCGTGCGGGCTTCTCCGGCGCGGGCTCCTTGACGGCGCCGATCTTTTTCAGCGCAGCGTCGGCGGCGCGCTCGCCGGATTCCCAGGCGCCCTGCACCGTGCCGAACAGCGTTTCGTGGGTCGCTTCACCGGCAAAGAACAGATTGCCGAGCGGCTCGCCCAGCACCTTGCGCGACTGTCCCTTATACACATCTGACGCTGCCGACGAATTAGACCGT
>NZ_QTKI01000616.1:0-1884 GCF_010820945.1 Rhodopseudomonas sp. BR0C11 | reverse complement strand
GATGCGCACCCTCGAACCAAGAACCTCGTCATTCCGGGGCGCTCGCGAAAGCGAGCGAACCCGGAATCCAGAAGTTCAGAGCACCTCGGGATTCCGGGTTCGCGCCTGACGGCGCGCCCCGGAATGACGGCATCAAAGGTTGATCACCATGCCCACCCCTCGCCTCGCCACCTTTACCGTCAACGGCCTCACCCGCTACGGCGCGGTGTGTGATCATGGGGTGGTCGATCTGTCGGCCCGCCATGCCAACGATTATCCGACGCTGCGCGAGGTGATCGCGGCCGGCGCGCTGCAGCGGATCGTCGACGAGGCCGACCACACCGCGCCGGACTTCGCCCGCGACGCGGTGAAGCTTCAGCCGCCGATCCCGCAGCCGGAAAAGATCATCTGCGTCGGCGTCAACTATCCAGACCGCAACGCCGAATACAAAGACGGCAGCGAGGCGCCGAAATTTCCGTCGATGTTCATGCGCACGCCGCGCTCCTTCGTCGGCCACGGGGCGCCGCTGGTGCGGCCGAGGGCGTCGAAGCTGCTCGACTATGAGGGCGAGCTGACGCTGGTAATCGGCCAGGGCGGCCGCCACATCAAGGAAGCCGACGCCCTGAACCATGTCGCCGCGATCACGCTGTGCAACGAGGGCACGATCCGCGACTGGGTGCGCCACGCCAAGTTCAACGTTACCCAGGGCAAGAATTTCGACCACACCGGAAGCCTAGGTCCATGGCTGGTGCCCTACACCGATGAATCGCAGATCGCCGACATCCGGCTGACGACGCGCGTCAACGGCGAGACGCGGCAGGACGACCGCACCTCGCGGATGATCTTCAGCTTCCGCTATCTGATCGCTTATATCTCGACCTTCACCACGCTGGTGCCGGGCGATCTGATCGTCACCGGCACGCCAGCCGGCGCCGGCGCGCGCGCCGAGCCGCCGGTGTATCTGAAGCCCGGCGACATCATCGAGGTCGAGGCCGACGGCATAGGGACCTTGCGCAACGGCGTGGTCGACGAAGCCGAGTAATTCTTCCCAGCAAGCAGTGGATATCCAGATGAGCATCATGAACGGCGGCGAAGCCATCGTGCAGGGCCTCGTCGCACACGGCGTCGACACCGTGTTCGGCCTGCCCGGAGCGCAGATCTACGGCCTGTTCGACGGCTTCGCCAAAGCGCAGCTGAAAGTGATCGGCGCGCGGCACGAGCAGGCCTGCGGCTACATGGCGTTCGGCTACGCCCGCGCGTCCGGCAAGCCCGGCGTGTTCAGCGTCGTACCCGGCCCCGGCGTGCTGAATGCCTCCGCGGCGCTGCTCACCGCGTTCGGCTGCAACGAGCCGGTGATGTGCCTCACCGGCCAGGTGCCCAGCGCGTATCTCGGCAAGGGCCGCGGACATCTGCACGAGATGCCGGATCAACTGGCGACGCTGCGCAGCTTCATCAAATGGGCCGAGCGCATCGAATATCCAGGCAACGCGCCGGCGCTGGTGGCGCGCGCATTTCAGGAGATGATGAGCGGACGCCGCGGCCCGGTGGCGCTGGAGATGCCATGGGACGTGTTCACGCAGGCGACTGAAACCGGCGCCGCGCAGAAGCTAGATCTGATCGCACCGCCCGCGCCTGATCCGGACCGGGTCGCCGCCGCGGCGAAGCTGATCGCAGCGAGCAAGCGGCCGATGATCTTCGTCGGCGCCGGCGCGCTGGAGGCCGGCGACGAGATCCTCGAACTCGCCGAGATGATCGACGCGCCGGTGGTGGCATTCCGCTCCGGCCGCGGCGTCGTCAGCAACCGGCACGAACTCGGCCTGACCTTCGCGGCCGCCTATCAGCTCTGGCCGCAGACCGACCTGATCATCGGCATTGGCACCCGGATGGAGCTGCCGACCACCTTCC
>NZ_QTKI01000615.1:0-1889 GCF_010820945.1 Rhodopseudomonas sp. BR0C11 | reverse complement strand
CCTTCCGACGATCCGGAGATCGCGCTGCAGAAGAAGGACACGGGCGAAGCTCTGCGGAAGTGCCTGACCTCACTGACGCCCGAGCATCGAGAGATCGTCGATCTGGTGTACTACCATGAGAAATCCATCGAAGAAGTCGCCGAGATCGTCGGAATTCCGGAGAACACGGTGAAAACCCGTCTGTTCTACGCGCGCAAGAAACTCGCCGATCTGCTGCAGGCGGCCGGCGTGCAGCGAGGCTGGCCATGATGGCGATGAGCAACACGATGCCGGATCCCCGGGAGCCGGGCGACGTCGAGGCGCTGCTGCCGTGGTACGCGGCCGGCACGCTGAATGCCCGCGATGCCCGCCGTGTCGCGGATGCGCTCGATCGCGATCCGGCGCTGGCGCGGCAATATGCCGTCATCCTCGAAGAATATGCCTCGACCATCGAGCTCAATGAGAGCCTCGGCGCGCCGTCATCGCGCGCGATGCAGAAGCTGTTCGCTGCGATCGATGCCGAGCCGGCCCGGGCGCCGGGCGCCGGGCAGGGGCTCGGCGCGCGCTTTGCCGGTTTCTTTTCCGGGTTGTCGCCGAAGGCGCTGGCGTGGTCGGCGTCGGTCGCCGGCCTTGCGCTTCTGTTGCAGGCCGGACTGATCGGTGCGCTGCTGACGTGGCCGCATGCGGTTCCGGTGCAGACCGCCTCCTATCAGCCGCAGCCCGAGGTAGCGCGCGCGCCGGCATCGGCGCCGGCTCCCGCGTCGGTTTCGCCGCCCGCGGCGGCGATGGCCGATCGCCCAGCAGAAGCCAGCAAACCGGCGCCGCCGATGGTGATGGCGGAGCGGTCGGGCGGACCGGTGGTGCGGAGCCTTGCGCCGCAATCCGGCCCGCGTGTGCTGGTCAAGTTCGCGCCCGAAGCGCGCGCTTCGGAGATCGCCGCCTTGCTCGACCATTATAATGCCGTGGTAGTCGACAGCTCGCGAGGCGGGCTGTTCCGGCTGCAGTTCGGCACGCAGCCACTGTCGAAGCAGGATCAGGAGAATCTGATCGGCCGGCTGCAAAAGGAGCCGGTCGTCAGCGTGGTGCTGTCGGCTCCCTGATTACTTCGCACTGCACAAAGCAACTGTCTGGGCGCTGTGGCGCGGGCACATCTGCTCAGCGTCGCTGACGGCTGGCGCGGAGCGTCGCTCACTCCATCTTCACAACCTCGCGCGCGAGAAAAAATCTGCAACCGGATTGAACGTGTGTGCGTTGTCCGCTGACCAATCGTTGTGGGAGCGGACACCACCTCCCAAACGAGGCCAGTCGGCGCGAGCGCCCATCCACCCCTGCGCTGATATGGCTTGTGACCCGCCCGGTTGTCCCCCCGGGCGGGTCTTTCGTTTTCCGGCCCGATTCGGCGGCCCACCCACTGGGACGCCCCTCAAATACCCGCAGTATTACGAGGTTGGGCCGCGGCGGAGCTCCAAGTTACCGCTGCGCTGGACATGGTAAATTTTTGTTAACAACATTGTTCGTAAGCTTTGCGTCGATTCGTAAGTTGCGTCGCGTTCCTTTTTCCTCTCCTGGCGGACCGACCATGGAACAGACCGACGCAGAGCGTGGGCGTGCGCTCGTCCAGCGCTGGTGTTTGCTCGCAGAACAGCGGCTCGACTACCTCACCGAGCTGTTCGAAACCGGCCGTTGGCGGCGCTTCTTCGGCGAGCTCGAATTTCTCGAAAACGTCCAGGAAGCCAAGGCCGCCGTCGAATCCTGGCGCGGCTTGTTGAATCGCGAAGCGACTCTCGACAATCGTCCGGTTGACCTGTCCTGGCTGGGCCACAACAAGAAAGTCCCGCCGCGGGTGGCGTTCTACTTCGACGGCGAGGTGGTGAACGGCTCGCCCTCGTACACGCTGCCCCAATCGGCAC
>NZ_QTKI01000614.1:0-1900 GCF_010820945.1 Rhodopseudomonas sp. BR0C11 | reverse complement strand
CTGCTCTGCGGGCGGGTTCGCGCGACCAGCCAGCAGGTCGAATGGTTGATGCTGCAGTCGATGCCGGCTCGGCTCGCCGGCACGATCATGCGGTTGGCGGAGCGTGACACCGACCGGGCTCGGCTTCGTATCGAGCTGACCCAGCAGCAGGTCAGTGAGATGGCTGGGATGTCACGTGAGAGCGTCAACAAGCTGCTGGCGCGCTGGGCTTCGCAAGGGTGGATCAGGCTTGGACCGCAGACCTTGGAGATTGTTCAGCCGGACGCCCTTCGTACGGTCGCGGGTGAAGGTTGATTGGCTCTTTGTCTCCTCTTGGAGGATGAGCCGGCCGCGTCAGGCGGCATCGCGAAGCTGGGCGGGGACCACCAGGATCGACCGCCGAGGCGGTCGATTGTCACCATAGCGCGCCACGCCGGCCGCCGCGATTTGAAGGACCACGCCGCCGATCCAACTGGCGGCGAGCAGGGAAAGCCAAACGGCCGGAGGGTCTGTGCCGATGACGAGCACACCGACCGATGTCAAAGCCATGACCGAGGTTAGAAACGTGCCGATGGCGCACAGCAGACAAACCGGATCGAGTCCTGAGCGTCGCGTCTCCCGGTATTGAAGTCCGCTCGCGGCGGCAAAGCCGATCCCGCCTGCCACCACAATGACCAGCGACGCCCATTCGGACTGCAGGACGCCAATATCGGCGTGACCGACCGAGGCCGCGACGAATGTGCCGCAAGCAAGTCCGGCCATTGCAAGACCGATCCGCTCGATGAGTTGCGTCATATGCCTGATCGTATCCATGATGCTCGCTCCCGAACCATCTCCTTTGCTCACTGTAGTTCGAGGTAGAGCGCACCGTTGTGAACTGGTTCACACCGTTGGCTCTGGCGCTATCAAGGATCGGTGACATGAGCCGATTATCTGGCGGCTGGTAATCGAGTCTGACGTCGAACTTCACGAGGCTCATCTGTGGCCGTCGCTGATGCGCCGTTGCCGCTGCCTTCATTGTGTATTAACCACGCGGCCGAAATGCTGCTGTGCAATTTATCAGTTGTTGTCTGCTGCCGTGCAACTCGTGGTGTAAGTGAGTCACTGGCGCGTCCTGGAGGCGTGACAATGCACAAGAGACGACCTGAGGAAACGCACCACGTCGCGGGATCGCCGGATCAGCCGGAGACCGCGGGGCTGCAGCGCGAGCTGGCCGAGGCCAGGCAGGCGCTGGAGACGTTGTATGCTGCGCTCGACAATGTCGACGCCGGGCTGTTGATCCTGAATGAAGAGCTGCGCGCCGTTTACAGCAATCCGGTGCTGCATGTGATGTTCAGGGCCAACAGCGCCGAGGAGATCCGGCAGAACCGTCCGCTCTATGCCGAGATGCTGGCCGCCTCCGCGCAGGCGGTCGCGGTCAATCTCGACGATTACGTGTCGCGGCGACTGGCCTGGGTGCAATCCGGCGATCCGAAGCCGATGGATCTGGCGATGACCGACGGCACCGCGTTGCGCTGTCATCTCGCCGTGCTGCCCGGCGGCGGCCGGATGCTGATCTACAGCGACGTCACCGACATCGTGCGCAATGCCGAAGAGCTGGAGCGGCTGGCGACCACCGACGGCATGACCGGCGTCTATAACCGTCGTCACTTCCTGACGCTGGCCGACCGTGAATGGTCGCGCGCCCGCCGCTACGAGCGGCCGATGTCATTCCTGATGATCGACATCGATTACTTCAAAGCGATCAACGACGGTTTCGGTCATCAGGTCGGCGACGAGATGATCGTGCATCTCGCCAAGCTGGCGCGCGACTGCAAGCGGGATTGCGACGTGCTGGCTCGGCTCGGCGGCGAGGAGTTCGCGCTGCTGCTGCCGGAGACCGATCTGGCCCAGGCGGAAGTCGTCGCCGAACGACTGCGCC
>NZ_QTKI01000613.1:0-1904 GCF_010820945.1 Rhodopseudomonas sp. BR0C11 | reverse complement strand
TCCTTGAACTTCGGGTCCGGCTGGCTTGGAAACGATGGGGATCAAAATGAAGAAGACAATCTTGTCGGTCGCGGCTTTGCTCGCAGTCGGCGTGGGCTCGGCCTCGGCGGCTGATCTGCCCGCCAAGGTGTACACCAAGGCTCCGCCGATCGTGGCGTTCGATCCGTGGGATATCGCGTTCGGCGCGGCCGTCATGAGCGACTACGTCTTCCGTGGCGTCACCCAGTCGAACCACAAGCCGTCCGTCACTGCCTATTTCGAGCCGCGCTACAACCTGACCAAGGACCTGCAGCTCTACGTCGGTACCTCGTTCGAGAGCATCTCGTTCGCCAACCGCGCTGCGGCTGAAGTTGACATCTACGGCGGTATCCGCCCGACCTTCGGCGCCTTCGCGTTCGACTTCGGTGTCTGGGGCTATCTGTATCCGGGTGGGTCGTGCGTCGACAGCACTCCGGGCGGCTCGGCCACGCAGTGCGGCGTCGGCAGCTTCCCGATTTCGCTGCTGAACCAGAATGCCATGAAGAAGGACGTGAGCTTCTACGAAGGCTACGCCAAGGTGACCTGGACCGCGAACGACATGTTCGCGTTCGGTGCCAACGAATTCTATTCGCCGAACTTCCTGAACACCGGTGCCTGGGGCAACTACGCCTCGGTGACCGGCAAGTTCACCGCTCCGAGCACCCTGTTCGGTGCGAGCGGCGTCGGCATGTACGTGTCGGGTGAGTACGGCCGTCAGTGGTTCGGTACTACCGACGTGTTCTATGGCCCGATCAAGCTGGCCGATTACAACACCTGGAACATCGGCGTGGGCTTCACCTATAAGGTGTTCACCCTCGATCTGCGTTACTCGGACACCGATCTGTCCAAGGGTAATTGCAATGCCTTCACCAGCGACTTCACTGCCTCCGGCAACACGGCCTGGACCCCGATCAACCAGACCGGCGTTGGTTCGAACTGGTGCGGTTCGACCTTCATCGCCAAGCTGTCGGCTGACGTGACGCTGGGCGCTCTCAAGTAAGACGACATCCCTTCTGGGGGGCTGAGGGCGGCAGAGAAATCTGCCGCCCTTTTTCTTTGTGATCTCATAATTGAGCGGGCCGGCTTTTGACGGCCTTCGCGAGCCTCCTGGCTTTCCCCACTCCTGGGCTTGGCAAGGCTTAGACTAGTGGTGGCCAGTGATCCGGCTGGATTTTGCGCTAATCGCTCACCGAGCAGCAACGGCGGCCGATCGGCCGCCGCACGTCGTTTCGATCTCTAGCTTACTGCCGCGTTGGATCGAGCAGATGGTGGATCAGCTGCCCGCCAGCCCCACTTCCGGAGCCGCCGCTTTGGCCCGGTCCTGCAGGGTGAAGCCGTTGCCGGTCCGTGACAGCACCGCGTCGCGCTGATGGAAGGCTTCGAGCGTCGAGCGGTGGCCGATCGAGACGATCGTGGTGCCCGGCAGCTTGCGGTCCAGCAGCTTGTACAGCGCCGCTTCGGACGGCTCGTCCAGCGACGCGGTGGCTTCGTCGAGGAACAGGTATTGCGGTGCATGGAGTAGCGCCCTGGCGATGCCGAGCCGCTGCTGCTCGCCGAGCGACAGCGTCCTGTTCCAATGGCCATGCTGATCGAGCCGCTCCGCCAGCGCCGGCAGCCCGACCTCACGCAGCACCTCGGCGACCTGAGTATCGCTGAACGCACCGGATTCGGCCGGATAGACGATTGCCGCACGCAGCTCGCCGACCGGGAAATACGGGCGCTGTGGCAGCATCATCAGCGTCGCATCCGCAGGGATTGCGATCGAGCCAGAGCCGAACGGCCAGATCCCAGCGATCGCGCGGAATAGCGTCGACTTGCCCGCACCCGATGGGCCAACGATCAGGGTCCGCTCGTTGTCGCCGATCTTGAAGCCGTCGGCGCTGATC
>NZ_QTKI01000612.1:0-1912 GCF_010820945.1 Rhodopseudomonas sp. BR0C11 | reverse complement strand
GGCATGGATGGCGCGCCGTGGGACGAGGAGCGCGTGCTCGCCCGCTACGAGCTGCTCTACGAGGCGGGTCTGATCGAGGAAGCCCGCCGCGATGGCCGCCCGGCGGCGCTGTCGCGGAGCAAGATGCCGACGCTCGGTGTCGCAATGCGCTTCGACCACCGCCGTATTCTCGCCACCGCGATCGCGCGGCTCCGTGCCAAGCTGAAATACCGCCCGGTGGTGTTCGAACTTCTGCCGCCCGAGTTCACACTCACGGAATTGCAGCACACCGTCGAGGCGATTTCCGGCCGGCATCTGCACAAGCAAAATTTCCGCCGCCTGGTGGAAGCCGGCGCGCTGGTCGAACCGACTGGCGAGATGTCGACACGAACCGGCGGGCGCCCCGCTGCGCTGTTCCGCTTCCGCCGCGAGGTGCTGCAGGAACGCCCCGCCCCCGGCCTGCGCGTGCGCGGCCGGCGGTAAGTCAGTCAAAGCGAAACGCCCAACCACCCGGGCCGCTCGCCTGGAGGTTGGATGTTCGAGCTACTGGCTTTTGCGATCGCCATCGTCGCCCTGGTGATCGCCCGCAAGACGCAGACCCAGATCGTTCAGCTGCGCGCCCGGCTCGATGCCCTCACCGCAGGACAGTCCCTCCCCGCGACGCCCCCAGCCGCCACGGCTGCTCCGTCCACGATCCAGGAAGCTCCGCTGGCTCCTGAGGCCGAGCCGGTGCCGGAGATGGCGGCGACGGTTACGGCCCAAGCACCAGCCCCCGACACTACGCCCGTCTCCTCCGTCGAGGCGGCGCCTGAACCAGCGAAGCCTGGCTTCGAGGAGCGGATCGGCACCCGTTGGGTAGTGTGGATCGGCGGCCTGACGCTGGCGCTCGGCGGCTTCTTCATGGTGCGCTACTCGATCGAGCAGGGCCTGCTCGGACCCGGCGTGCGGGTGCTGCTCGGCGGCCTGTTCGCGCTGGCGCTGCTGATCGCCGGCGAAGTCACGCGTCGCAAGGAAAGCGTCGCTCAGCTCGCCGCACTGCCGATCGCCAACATCCCGGCGATCCTCACCGCCGCCGGCACCGCGGTGGCTTTTGCAACCGTGTATGCGGCTTACGCGTTGTACGATTTCCTCGCGCCTGCGACCGCCTTCATCCTGCTCGGCCTTGTCGCGCTCGGCACACTCGCCGCGGCGCTGCTCCACGGACCGGCACTCGCCGGGCTCGGCGTCGTCGCCGGCTTTGCGACGCCGGTGCTGGTGTCGTCGGGCGAGCCCGATTACTGGGCGCTGTACATCTACCTGGCGGTCGTCACGGCCGCTTCGTTCGCGCTCGCCCGCATCCGGCTGTGGCGCTGGCTGGCGGTGACGACGGTTGTTCTCGCGCTGCTGTGGACGCTGCCCGGCCTTGAAGGCGCCGCAACGCTCGTCGCGCCGCATGCCTTCCACGTCATCGCGGGCTTCGCACTCGCCGCACTCTTGGTGGTGTGCGGCCTGTTGTTCGGCCCCGCGATCGAGCCGGGCCGGATCGAGCCGGTGTCATCAGTCACGCTCGCCACCTATCTGCTCGGCTCCGCGCTGATCGTGGTGGCCAGCGCGCACGGCGATGCGGCGCTGATCGTGTTCGCAGCGCTGGTCGCCGCCACGCTCGGCATCGCCTGGCAGGCTGCGTCCGCCACCGCCGCGGTCGGCGCTGCCGCTGGCCTGGTCGGTCTGGTGTTTCTGTCGTGGGTGGTGCGCGGCAGTCCCGAGCTGCTCGTCCTTCCTGGCGGAGCGCTGCCGGGCATCGGTGCCGATCCGCTGTCGGGTCCGGTGACGACGCATCTGATCGCCGCCGCGGTGTTCGGCCTCGGCTTCGCAGGCTTCGGCATCCTGGCGCAGGGACGATCTTCGAGCGCAGCCGTTCCGGTGATCTGGGCCGCAGCCGGCGTGTTCACAC
>NZ_QTKI01000611.1:0-1915 GCF_010820945.1 Rhodopseudomonas sp. BR0C11 | reverse complement strand
GTGGTTACGCGTGGGGCCTTGCGCAGCGTCAAGCGATGTTGTCGGCGCAATTTGCCTGATGTAGCTTTGTCTTCAAGCGGAATTATATTCCGCCTAGCGAAACTAGAAACGTAACAAGAAACCAAGAACGTAAGATGTGCCGGGTCGGGACGTTGGGCACTCCCGGTGCATCGGGCATCATAACCACGCAGGATAAAAAGACATGGGACGACGCTCAGAACGACTCTGCAGGCAGGGGGATGTGGCCGGTGACGGCGATGTGATTCAGGTGGTGTCGCGCGCGTTCGACGTGCTGCGCTGCTTCGAAGGCCACGACGTCCGGCTCGGCAATCTCGAAATCTCCAATCGCTGCGGCTTGCCGCGCTCGACGGTGTCGCGCCTCACCCACACGCTGACCCGGATGGGCCAGCTGGTGTATTTGCCGCGCGATCAGAAGTATCGCATCGGCCCCTCGGCGGTCGCGATGAGCACGTCGATGACGCGCGGCCTTCAGCTGCGTAATCTGATCCGCTCGCGCCTGCAGGAAGTTGCCGATCAGATTCCCGGCACCATCGGCTTCCTGATTCCGGACCGCTTCCATCTGGTCTATCTCGAATTCGCTCGCGCCGCGCACGCGCTCGGCCTGCATTCGACCACCGGCAGCCGCATCTCGATCAGCCGCACCGCGGCCGGTCACGCCTATGCGGCGTCGCTCGACGAAAACGTCGCCGCCGCACTGGTGACGGAGATCCAGCGCGAAGCCCCGGCCGATGCGGCCTTGCTGAGCGAGCGGATCGAAACCGACCGCGCGATGCTGCGCGAGCGCGGCTATGTGGTGTCGTGCGGTCTGTTCAGCCCGCACATCAACGGCATCGCAGTGCCGATCTGGTCGCCGCAGTACCAAACCTACGTGATGGTGACGATCGGCGTGCTGGCGGCGATGTACGACGAACAGCGGCTGCACGACGAAGTCGCGCCGGCGCTGCTCAAGCTCGCCTCGGCGATCGAGCCGCTGGTGCAGAATGCGGATGGCGGCCTGGTGGCGGTGCGCCCGTCCGGAAACAATAACAAGAAGACGATCAGGCCGGAGGGAATGAATGAGTTGGAAGCCGGAGCTCGACGAGCTGGCCCGGCGCGAGAACTTCGCGCGGCAGATGGGCGGCACCGACAAGGTCAAGCGCCAGCATGACCAGGGCCGGCTCACGGTCCGTGAGCGCATCGATCGGCTGAGCGATGCCGGCAGCTTCCACGAGATCGGTGCCGTCGCCGGTCTCGGCGACTACGACGCCAATGGCGAACTGATCAATCTGACCCCGGCGAACTGCGTGTTCGGCCGGGCGAAGATTGACGGCCGCACCGTCGTGGTGGTCGGAGACGATTTCACCGTGCGCGGCGGTTCGGCCGATGCGTCGATCCATGCCAAGCCGCAGATGGCGGAGGAGATGGCGCACGACTATCGCCTGCCGATCATCCGCGTGATCGAAGGATCGGGCGGTGGCGGCTCGGTGAAGACGATCGAGAGCAAGGGCGCCGCCAATCTGCCCGGCGGCGTCGATGGCACCCGCTGGTACTGGTACACGACGGCGAACCTCGCGCAGGTGCCGGTGGTCGCGCTCGGGCTGGGTTCGGTCGCAGGCCTTGGTGCGGCGCGGCTCGCTGCCAGCCACTATTCGATCATGACCCGCAGTTCGGCGATGTTCGTCGCCGGCCCGCCGGTGGTGGCGCGGCTCGGCCAGGATCTCACCAAGCAGGAGCTCGGCGGCGCCGACATCCAGACCCGCGCCGGCGCGATCGATCATGCTGTCGACACCGAGGAAGAAGCCTTCGCCTGCGCGCGGCGCTTCCTGTCGTACTTGCCGTCGTCGGTGCACGAACTGCCGCCGACGCTTGCTTGCGACGACGATCCGGAACGCTCCGACGAGAAGCTGCTGAAGGC
>NZ_QTKI01000610.1:0-1919 GCF_010820945.1 Rhodopseudomonas sp. BR0C11 | reverse complement strand
CTGCACCGGCAGCGGCCGGTCGAAGCCGTAGGCAGCGCGGAGCTGCGCCGCGAGTTCCTGCGACGCGTCCGCCGGCAACACCGCGACCAGCGGATCACCGGGCGTGATGTGCACCAGCAGGAAACACACCAGAGCGACGCTGAGGACGATCGGAACGACATAGACGATGCGGCGGGCGATATAGGCGAGCACGGGACTCTCACTCGAACGAGGATGCAGTCAGTCGGGTCGAGGCGTCTTCCCCGTCATTGCGAGCGCAGCGAAGCAATCCAGTGATCAGTGCACTGGGCTGGATTGCTTCGTCGCTTCGCTCCTCGCAATGACGGGGTGGAGTTCAGCAGTGTCGATCTACGGCGCGATCGACACCGGGGAGAAGTCGACGAACCAGCTCTTCGGCTGCACGAAGCCCTTGATCTTCGGGCTCAGCGCACGCGGACCGACGTCGTGGGCGACGTAGAGGAACGCGGCGTCGTCGATCGAGGCGGCGTTGAGCTCGGCGAGCACTTCGTCACGCTCCTTGTCGGTGAACGTGGTGCGCGCCTTCTTTACCAGCTCGTCGAACTTCGGGTTGTTGATGTAGCCCCAGTTGTTCGACACCGGCGGCGCCATCGACGACTGCAGGAAGCGCACCAGCGCGAAGAACGGATCCATCGCCGCGTAGGTGACGTTGATCGCATCCGAGCCGTTCGCCGACGGATCCTTGACGCCGCGACGCCAATTGGTGAACAGCGTGTTCCATTCGATCACGTCGAGCTTGACGTCGAAGTAACACTCCGCCAGCGCCTGCTGCAGATACTCGTTCATCGGCAGCGGCAGCATCTGGCCCGAGCCCGACGCCGAGGTCTGCACCTTGACGGTCAGCTTCTTGGTCGGGCCGTAGCCGGCTTCCTTCATCAGCTTCTGCGCCGCGGGCAGATCGTATTTGATCTGGAACTGCGGCTTGCCGCGCCATGGGTGACCCGGCTCGAACGTGCCGGTGGCCGGCACCATCAGGCCCGACAGCAGGCCGTCGCGCATGCCTTCACGATCGATACACAGATTGGCGGCGCGGCGGACGCGGATGTCGTTCCACGGCGAGCCTTCGATCCGCGAGAACTGCCACGGCCAGACGTGCGGCTGTTCGTTCTTCTCGATCTTGAAGCCGCGGCCTTCGATTTCCTTCACTGCATCCGGCGCCGGCGCTTCGATCCAATCCACCTGGCCGGAGAGGAGTGCTGCAGTCCGGGCATTAGCTTCCGGCATCGGCAGCAGCACCATGCGGTCGACATGCGGGATGCGGTTCTTGTCCCAGTAACCGTCGTTCTTGGTGAGCTCCAGCCGTTCGCGCGGGGTGAACTTCGCCATCTTCCACGGGCCTGTGCCCGACGCGTCCTTGGCGAAGGCGGCCCAAGCTGCGGTCGACTTCGCCTTGGCGTCGGCGCCCTCGGCCTTGTCGTACAGCGCCTGCCACTTGGTCGGGCTCGCCATGAACAGGTTGGTGAGGTTGATCGGGAGGAAGCTGTCGGGCTCCTTGGTGGTCAGCTCGACGGTCAGGTCATCAATCTTCTTGGCCGAGACCAGCGTCGGCATCCGCGATGCGGTCACGCCGATTTGGCTGGGGTCGTATTGCGGTGCTTCTTTGTTGAGCACCTTATCGACGTTCCACACCACGGCGTCGGCGTTGAAGTCGCTGCCGTCGTGAAACTTCACGCCGGGGCGAAGTTTGAAAATCCACTTTGTGTGATCAGCGTCTTCGACCTTCCACTCGGTGGCGAGCCCCGGCACCAGCTTGCCGGGCCGATCGCCAACGTTCATCTCCCACGCCACCAGCGGGTCGTAGATCGTGTAGCCGGTGAACTGATACGCGCCGGCGCCGCGATCCGGCTGCCCCGTGGTCAGCGGAATGTCGGCCATCGAGATCCCGTAACGCACCACTGTTT
>NZ_QTKI01000609.1:0-1919 GCF_010820945.1 Rhodopseudomonas sp. BR0C11 | reverse complement strand
ACTTATTGGCGACGACCGTGTCTTCATGGAACCGGACCAGGGACGGGTGACGGTTCGGCAGGTGCCAGAGCTTGCCGGCATGATTGAAATCCGCGGTCTCGGCCTGCGGCGGACGGCTTCGGCCGCTTGCGCCGCCGCCGGTCTGGTGGTCGATCTGGACGCTGCGGATGCGTCGCGCATGCCGGAGGCGGCCTCGTTGCGGACCGAAATCGGCGGCGTCCAATTGCCGCGGGTTCCGGTCGGTGCGGGCTACGATCCGCTACCCTTGGTAGTGGCGGCGCTGACAACAACCGACGCCGCGGAGGAGGACGCTTGATTGGAGGTTTGTTCGCAGCGATTTGGTAACTATATCAGCCACACAATCGTCACTGAACGGCCCCGCCGCAGCTCCTCAGCGCCTTGCCTTCGACGGAGAATCGCGAAGACCCCCTTGCATAGGGGCTCTGGATGGTCAAAGTGACCGGTTCGCGCGGTGCACCACAAGCACCCGCGAGGAGTTTCCGATGATTGGTCTGGTACTTGTGACCCACGGGCGCCTTGCCGACGAGTTCAAGGCAGCGCTGGAACACGTGATGGGGCCACAGCAACAAATCGAAGCCGTCACGATTGGCGCCGAGGACGACGCCGATCTGTGCCGCAGCGACATCATCGAGGCGGTCAACCGCGTCGACAGCGGCGAGGGCGTCGCGATCCTGACCGACATGTTCGGGGGCACGCCGTCCAACCTGGCGATTTCCTGCATGAGCCGGCCGAAAGTCGAAGTGCTTGCCGGCATTAATTTGCCCATGCTGGTGAAGCTCGCCAAAGTCCGCGAGGAACGCTCGCTGCCGGAGGCGATTGCGCTGGCCCAGGAGGCCGGGCGCAAATATGTCACCATCGCCAGTCGGGTATTGGCCGGTAAATGACGATCGACGCGCCTCAGCCCGGTTCCGGACCGGACCAAGCCTCCGGCGCTTCCGGCGATAAGATTTCCCGTGAGATCCCGGTCATCAACAAGCGCGGCCTGCATGCGCGGGCCTCGGCCAAGTTCGTGCAGATGGCCGAGCGCTTCAACGCCGAGGTCTGGGTCACCCGCAACGGTGAGACCGTCGGCGGTACCTCGATCATGGGCCTGATGATGCTGGCGGCGGGCATCGGCACCACCGTGACCGTCTCGGCCAGCGGTCCCGAAGCGCGCCGGGCGCTGGATGCGATCACCGGGCTGATGGGCTCGAAGTTCGGCGAAGAAGAATAGCGCCGCCGCCACGCCGGCCGGCCGGGCCGCCGCACCGGCGGCAACTCCCCGCTATTTTGCGCTCGCCCCCGAAGGCAGCACCAGGAAGAACACGTCGCTGACCCGCCCGCCCGGCTGTCCGAACAGCGGCCGGCTGAGCCACACCTTGCCGCGCAGGATCTGCGGCTGGCCGGCGATGATCTGCTCGGCGGTGGCGATACAGCCCTTGTCCTCGGCGGGGCACACCAGCACGGCGCCGCGCGCCCCGGCCCGCTGCTTCAGCGCGGCGAGATCGGCGGTTTCGAAGCCCAGCGTGTCGGTGCGCAGGTAGAAAGCGGTATTCTCGGCCAGCACGGTTTCGCCGGCCACCAAGGGAACCGGCTCGTCGCTGTGCCGGCGCCATTCGCGGTCGACGTGGTCGGCGAGCAGCGAGGCGTATTCGAACGGTCCCGGCGGATCGCTGAGGTGGATCACCAGCGCCACCACCGGCGACAGCGCCAGCGAACCGAGCGACACCGCGGAGGCAACGATCAGCCCGCGCCGCACCGCCTCGCGACCGACCGCGATCAGCGGCGAGGCCAGCAGCACGACCGGCAGCAGCGTGTAGGCCGGCATCGCCCAGAGCGGCACGATGCGGATGCCGGTGACGAGCGCCACCGGCATCGGCGCCACGATCAGCAGCAGCTGGATCAGCAGGATGGTGCGC
>NZ_QTKI01000061.1:0-17217 GCF_010820945.1 Rhodopseudomonas sp. BR0C11 | reverse complement strand
GACGCGGCGCACGCCGCCCTTCCGGTCCGGAACGACCAGCGGCCGGGCAAGAATGTTCACTCCGGAGAATGCCGCCGCACGAGCGATTTGTTCTCCACCCAACTAACAGCGCAGCAGCATCTTTCAAACTGCTTGGCGGATGTTGTGTTCGACCGGAGATCGTCTTTAGATCGCGGAGTAGTTCGTTCCGCCGAGGGCGTCACCGATGGCATCCGTCCCTTCGTCACGCTTGGCGCACGAGCAGACCATCCTCGGATCAGGATCACTCCGTCGTCAGTTCGGTATGTCACGACCACTCGACCATCTCGATATCAAGATACTCCGGCTGTTGCAGGAGAATGCCACTCACTCGGTCGCGGACATCGCCTCCAAGGTGGGGCTGTCGTCGACCCCGTGCTGGAAGCGCATTCAGCGCCTGCAGATGGACGGCGTCATCACCGGCCGCGTGGCGCTGGTAGATCAGGAAAAGATCGGGCTCGGGCTGTCGGTGTTCGTCTTCATCGAAGCCGGCGAACAGACCAAGGAATGGCAGGCCTCATTCGCCGCCACGCTCCGCGGCATGCCCGAAGTGGTCGAAGTTTACCGGCTTGCCGGAGACTATGACTACGTCCTGCGCGTCGTGGTCGCCGACATGAAGTCGTTCGACCGGTTCTACCGCCGGCTGATCAAGACCGCCGAACTGAAAAACGTGACCTCGCGGTTTGCGATGGAAAAGATCAAGGCGATCACAGCGCTCCCGGTGGTCCCACCGCCGCCGCAAGCCGCCCCCTAACGATCGACCACGACCGACGCTTCTCACGCGATCCCGGCCATTACGCCTGCCGTTGCTCGCAACGAAGCGATCCGGTGCGCCGCATGCCTCGCGGTCACGCAGTCCATTACACGGGTGTCACAAGGGCTGGCTCATCGCCAACCCTCGGGGAATGAGCGATCAGGCAGCGTCGAGCGCCTGTGCGAGATCGGCCAGGATATCGTCCGGATGCTCGATCCCGATCGACAGCCGGATGAAGCCCGGCGTCACGCCGGCCGCCAGCTGATCCTCCTCACTGAGCTGCGAATGGGTGGTGGCGGAGGGCTGGATCGCCAGCGACCGCGCGTCACCGATATTGGCGACGTGATAGAACAGCTTCAGCGCCTCGATGAAGCGCTGGCCGGCCGCCTGCCCGTCGCGCAGTTCGAAGCCGATCAGCGCGCCGTACCCTCCCCGCATCGACGCGTCGGCGCGACGGCGGAGCTCACCGCTCTGCAGGCCAGGGAAATGCACCGCCGCAACTTTCGGATGGTCCTTCAGATAGTCGGCGACAACAAGCGCGTTGGCGTTGTGCTGCTCCATCCGGATCGGAAGCGTCTCCAGCCCCTGCAAGATCTGCGACGCAGCGAGCGGCGCCATGCCGGCGCCGAGATCACCGAGCAGCTTCAGCCGCGCGCGGAGCGAAAACGCAATCGAGCCGAACGGCCGGGCAACATCGGTCCAGACGATTTGCGGATCGGCCGCATCGGGCGCCGTCAGCAGCGGAAATCGTTCGGCGTGCTGCTGCCACGGGAAGTTGCCGCCGTCGATGATCGCGCCGCCGAGCGTGGTGCCATGACCGCCGATATATTTGGTGGTCGAGTACATCACGATCGCCGCGCCATGATCGAGCGGACGCACCACGCCGGGAACGGCGGTGTTGTCCATCACCAGTGGCACTCCGAGCGAACGGCCGATCGCGGCCACTTCGCGGATCGGAAACACCTCCAGCT
Source organism: Rhodopseudomonas sp. BR0C11 (assembly GCF_010820945.1). Lineage (NCBI taxonomy): Bacteria > Pseudomonadati > Pseudomonadota > Alphaproteobacteria > Hyphomicrobiales > Nitrobacteraceae > Rhodopseudomonas > Rhodopseudomonas sp. BR0C11. The sequence continues at coordinate 15,474 of NZ_QTKI01000061.1, read as the reverse complement.
TCGGATTGGGCAGCGTCTCGGCATAATACAGCCGGGTCCGCGCATCGGTGGCGCGTCGGAAATTCTCCGGGTCGGACGGATCGACGAACCGCGCCTCGATGCCGAGTTCGCGCAAGGTGTTGTCGAACAAGATCCAGGTGCCCCCATAAAGCCCCGTCGAGGTGACGAAATTGTCGCCGGCTTGCGCCAGGTTCAGCACCGAGAACGTCGATGCCGCCTGCCCCGACGCGACCGCCAGCGCCGCGGCGCCACCTTCGAACGCGGCCAGCCGGCTCTCCAACTCACGAAGCACCGGATGGCTCACCGCCCGATACCGCGCATCCAGCCTCTCGTTGCCGAAATGCAGCGGTGCGCTGCCCCCGTCATCGCCGCGCGACGCAGGACGGCGACTCACCTCGGCACGGCCACGCGCGCCGCGGAGAACGAATGTGCTGGGATGCAGCGGTTGGACAGCATGATTATCATCGACGGTTGAAGTTTGCGCGAACATTTCACTTTCCAGCACGATTACTTGACTTCATGTGCCAACCGTATTCTCTGCAGATGCTGTGAACAAGCCGCGTTCGAACACACTTGCTATTCAGTTGTCGGAAGTCTCACGCGTCGCAAAACTCCCAAACCGCGCCGTATGGTGTCGACGCAGCGCCGTGTCTTGCATGCACCGCTTGACGGCGGCTGCAGCAGCACTGAGTGATCTATCCGTCGCTCGACATCCACTGATCGATCCATTCTCTTCACCTCTGTCGCCGAGGAGCGCACCGTCATGACCCAGCCATTCGCCGCCAATTTCGAAACGCTCGCGGTGCATGGCGGTTCGTTCCGCGCCGATCCGGTCACCGGCGCAGTGGTGCCTCCGATTTACCTGACAACGTCGTACCAATTTCAGGACACCGAGCACGCGCGCCGTATCTTCGCGCTCGAAGAGATCGGCTACACTTACACGCGCACAGTCAATCCCACCCGCGAGTTTCTGGAGCGCCGCGTAGCCGCACTCGAAGGCGGCGTCGGGGCCCTTGCGCTCGCCACCGGCGAGAGCGCATCGCTGTACGCGCTACTCAACATCACGCACAGCGGTGACAACGTCGTGCTGTCGCCAGACATCGGGGCGGGACGTAATGCCGGCCTCGTCGCTTCGCTGCGCCAGTTCGGGATCGACGTCCGTTTCGCTGCCGAGACGGGATCGGCGGAGTCGTTCGCCGCGGCGACCGACGCACGCACCCGTGCGTATTATGTCGAAAGCCTCAGCGTGCCGCAGCTCCGCGCCTTCCCGCTCGCCGGTGCAGCGGAAGCGGCGCAGCAGGCCGGCGTGCCGCTGATCGTCGACAATACCGCACTGCCGCTGTCGTTGAGGCCGTTCGAGCATGGCGCAGCGCTAGTGATCTATTCGGCGGCCGAGTATCTCGGCGGCCACGATGGTGCCCAAGGCGGCCTGATCATCGATGGCGGCCAGTTTTCCTGGGAGGCTCATGCCACCCGGCTGCCGACCCTCAGCGAGCCGGATGCGTCCTATCACGGCGTGGTCTGGACCGAGCTGGTGAAGAAATGGAACGCCAGTCCGTTCGTGGCGCGGACGCGGGCGCATCTGCTGCGCGATCTCGGCGCGGCGATCAATCCACTGGCGGTGTTCCAGATCATCCAAGGTGTCGAGACATTGCCGCTGCGGCTGCGCCGGCAGACCGCCAGCGCGCGCGAGGTCGCGACCTATCTGGGCGCGCATCCAAAGGTGTCCGGCCTCGCCACAGGCGCTGCGTTGATCGCCTTCGATCTGCCCAGCGCAGCCGCTGCGGCTCGGTTTACGGACGCGCTGACGCTGGTTGATCCTGCCGTGACCTACGGCGGCGTCCGCAGCGCCGTCCTCGACCGGGCTGCGGCCTCGCCGCGCGTGGTATTGTCGATCGGGCTCGAGCACGCCGGGGACCTCCTCGCTGATCTCGACTCCGCGCTCGCTGACGCCTGATCGTGACCGCGACGGACGGGTCATGCCGCAAGTTGGTAGCCGAGCGTCATCGCCCGGCGCCTCATCGACACAGGATTGCTTCTCCTCGCACGACGCGGCGCAGTTAGTTCTTTCAAATCGCACAGCACCACGCTTTCGCGCTTGCGAACAGCGTATCCTCATGGCCATCTTCGCGCGCAACTGATCATCCTCACAGTTTCGTTCTTTGAAGGCGTTGCGCGCCGATGGCCATTAATCTTCGTAGTCCGTCCGCCGAGACCCGCGAGCAGCGTCTTGGTACCATTACTTCATGGGATGGCCCCGCCTCCCGCCTTGCCCACGAGTCAGCCTTCTCCCGCGGCGATTGCGGCCCCGGCTGCGGCGGCAAGGGCCAGCGCATCTGCGAATTGGAGTCGCCGTTCTCGCAGGGCTCGACCTGCTCCGAACAGATTGCTGAAAGCCAAGCCAGCAACGTTCGCGACGCAGTGCTGGTGCAGCATTCCCCGATCGGTTGCGCCGCCGGTCACATCAACAGCAATGCGTTCTTCCGCAACGGCCTGATGCGGCGCGGCCTGGCTCCGCGCAACGTCACCGGACTGTCGAGCAACCTGATCGAGCGCGACATGATCTATGGCGGCGCCGAGAAGCTGCGCGCCACCATCAAGGCCGCGGTCGAGAGGCACCAGCCCAAAGCGGTTTTCGTCGCCACCTCCTGCGCCACCGGCATCATCGGCGACGACGTCGAGAGCGTGGTGCGCGATTGCGAGGACGAGCTCGGCGTCCCGGTGGTGGCAATGTATTGCGAGGGCTTCAAGTCGAAGCATTGGAGCTCGGGATTCGACGCGATCCAGCACGGCGTGCTGCGCCACGTCGTCAAGCCCAAGCCGGGCCCGCGGCAGGACAACCTCGTCAACATCATCGTGCTGTGGGGCAGCGACGTGTTCACGCCGATGCTGGCGGAGCTGGGCCTCGAAGCCAACAACATCCTCACCGTCGCCTCGGTCGACGAGATCGCCCGCGCCTCGGAAGCTGCCGCATCGGCCACCTTCTGCTATTCGGTCGGCGGTTATCTCGGCGCTGCGCTGGAGCAGCAATACGGCGTGCAGGAGATCAAGGCGCCGCAGCCTTATGGCTTCGCCGGCACCGACGCCTGGCTGCGCGCACTCGCGAAGGCCACCCACCGGGAGGAATTGGCCGAAGCCTACATCGCCCGCGAGCACGCCCGCGTCCGCCCACAGATCGAGCGGCTCCGCGAACGGCTCAAGGGCGTGCGCGGCTACGTGGCGATGGGCGCAGCCTATGCTCACGGCGTGATCGGCGTGCTGCGTGAGCTCGGCGTCGAGGTGCCCGGCTCGCTCGTGTTCCATCACGACCCGGTCTATGACAGCCACGACGTCCGCCAGGACTCGCTCGGTCACATGATCGACGCCTATGGCGAAGTCGAGCACTTCAGCATCTCCAATCGCCAGCCGTATCAGTTCTACAATCTGCTGAAGCGGTCCGATCCGGACTTCATCATCATCCGCCATGGTGGTCTGGCCGGCCTCGCCTCGCGCCTCGGCGTGCCGGCGATCGCGCTCGGCGATGCTTCGACGGCGATCGGCTATCAGGGCATGACCGATCTCGGCGAGGAGATCGTCGATGCGTTGGCGCAGCGCAAATTCCACCAGGACCTCGCCGGTCATACCAGCCTGCCCTACAAGCAATGGTGGCTGGATCAGGCCGATCCGTATCTGCTCGCCCGGCAGAACGCCCCGCAAGCCGCCGGAAGTCGCGTCTGATGACCATCACCCCGCTTCAAGTCCGTCGCTCCGGTCCTGTCCCTGTCGTTGCCGACGTCCCCGAAGAAGGCCCGATCGAGCAGGTTCGTTACGCCTGCGCGCTCGGTGCGATGCAGACCGTGGCGGCGATCCCGCGCGCGATTCCGATCACCCATTGCGGCCCGGGCTGCGCCGACAAGCAATGCGGCGCGCTCGCCTTCAACAACGCTTACCAGGGAGGCGGCTGGGGCGGTCTCGGCGTCGCGCCGAGCACCAACGCCACCCAGCGCGAAGTGATCTTCGGCGGCGAAGAGCGGCTGCGCGAGCTGATCAGCCACACGCTGGAGCTGATGGAAGCCGATCTGTTCGTCGTGCTCACCGGCTGCATCCCGGATCTGATCGGCGACGACGTGCCGGCCGTGGTCAAGGAGTTCCAGGCCAAGGGTGCGCCCGTGGTCTATGCCGGCACCGGCGGCTTCCGCGGCAATAACTACACCGGCCACGAGGTCGTCACCCGCGCCATCATCGACCAATTCGCCGGTGCGGATGCAGGGCTGCGTGAACATGGTCTCGTCAATCTGTGGGCACCGCTGCCCTACCAGGACCCGTTCTGGCGCGGCGATCTCGCCGAATTGAAGCGGCTGCTGGAAGGCATCGGGCTGCGCGTCAACGTGCTGTTCGGCCCCGGTTCGGCCGGCGTATCGGAATGGCGGGCAATCCCGCGGGCGCAGTTCAATCTTGTGGCATCGCCCTGGCTCGGCCTCGCCACCGCGCAGCATCTGGAAAGCAAATACGGCCAGCCGTATCTTCACCTGCCCGTGCCGCCGATCGGCGGCCGGCAGACCTCAGAATTCCTGCGCCAAGTCGCCGCCTTTGCCGGCATTCCGGACTCGCAGGCCGGCGCTTTCATCGCTGCGGAAGAGCGCGACTACTACGGCTACATCGAGGCGTTTTCGGAATTCTATTCGCAGTATCGCTGGGGCCTGCCGGCGCGGTTTGCCGCCGTCGGCGATGCCGCCACCACGCTGTCGCTGAGCAGTTTCGCGGTCCGTCAGCTCGGCCTGGTGCCGGCCTCGGTGGTGATCACCGACAACACCCCGCCCGAGCATCGCGACGCGATCCGCGCGGCGTTCGCCAAGCTCGACCACGACGTCGGCATCGAACCGGTGTTCGCCGAAGATAGCTACGCGGTGCATACCGCACTCCGCAGCGCCGATTTCGGCCGCAAGCCTCCGCTGATCTTCGGCACAACCTGGGAGCGCGATCTCGCCAAGGAACTGCACGGCTTCATTCTCGAAGTCGGTTTCCCGGCCTCCTATGAAGTCGTGCTGTCGCGCGGCTACGCTGGCTATCGCGGCGCGCTCACCTTGATCGAGCGCATCTACACCACCGCCATCAGCCGCAGCGCCTAAGCACTTCCTGACGAGACATCGTGACGTTCAGTTCCAAACCGCCATCCGACCCGACGCAGCCCACCGGAGCACGCTCCCATGCCGGCATCACCCGTCGGCGTCTTTTGGGAACAGCGCTGGTTGGCGCGGCGACGCTGCTCACCGCCGCCCCTGCCCGCGCCGAAGCTTACCGCGACTACCGGCGCACGATCTTCGTCGCGCGGCGCGGCGTTGCCGCCCTCGATGCGATCGATGTCGATTCCGACACGGTGACCGGTACGCTCGAACTCGGTCTTGAACCTCGCGAGTTGCAGATCTCCCAGCGCGGCGGACGCCTGGCCGCGATCGACCTGCGCAGTCCACGTCTCGTCAGTGTTGATCTGGCAGCGCAGAGCCGCCGCGATGTGCCGCTGCCATTCATCCCGTCGCGGCTGCGGATCAGCCCCGACGGCCAGCGGCTGGCGGCGTTCGACGATCCGCGCGGCACAATCGTGCTGCTCGACAGCACCGACGGCCGCGAACGCAGCCGGATCGACGGCCCGCGCGAGATCCGCGAGGCGATCTTCTCCGGCGATAGTTCATCCCTCCTGGTGGCAGCTGCGAGCGTCGGCGGTCTATCGACGTATGACATTGCGGCCGCGCAGCCTGGTCCGCCGGTCGAAGGGCCGTCGCTGCACGCACTGCTGCGCGCGCCGAACGGCCGCGAGGGCTTTGCGTTGACGGCCGAGACTCCGCGCCGCGTACTGCACCTCGATCTGCGCTCGCGGCAGGTCCTGGCGAGCGTGCCCACCTCCGATCATCCCGTTCTGTTCGCAACCGGCACCGGCATCCAGTTGCTGGCGATCGATCAGCATGCGGGCACGCTGTCGATCCTGCCGTCGGAGCCGCTGCAGCCGGGCGGCGTTGTGCTGCCGGCCGCGGCATCGACAGCTTATGCAGCCTGGTTCGATACGGTGGCGTTCGTGCCAGCGCCCGCCGCGCGCAAGCTGCTGATCTTCGACCTCGAGCGCCGCAAGGCCGCGGGCTCGATCGCGCTCGATGGCGTGCCGGGCACCGGCGTGGTCACACCCGACGGCGACAAGCTGTACTTGCCGATCGAGGATCAGGGCACGGTCGCGGTGATCGACACCCATCTGCGCCAGCGCTCGGCGTCGATCTCGATCGGCGCTGCGCCGGTCCAGGCGATCATCGCTGGCGGCTACGGTCTGTGCCATTGACCTCGCACCGGTGAGACTCGGGCCCCGGCCCGTTCTCGCGAGCCAGCAGCGAACGCACATGATCAACTAGGCGCGCGTCGCGGAGGCGAATGGCATTCTCGCTTCGCTGCCGACAAGGAAAACTCCTGCTGGCAACCTTGACGTATGAGTGTTGCCATCATCGACGACCGTCAGTGGCGCATTGACGCCTTGCCTGAGTCATTCGATCGACACCGAATCCACAATCCGACTGCGAGTGACAATATGGCGACGGCACTGAACACCGGCCGAACATCGGCCCCCGCTCCCGAAGCAGCGCCGAAGCTGCGCTTCGATGCCCGCCGGTATCTCGGCACGACGCCCCTTCGGCGGATCAAGGACGAGGTCGAGATCGAACTCGCCGACCGTGCTTATCTGCCCGACCTGAACGACCTCAAGCGCGACTGGGTGGCGAGCGTCGCGGCACCGGCGTTCCGGGTCCTCGCGCGCAACCGCGCAACACCGCCACGCGCATTCGCCTCGATCGGCACCGGCTCCGGCGTCGATGCGCTGGCGGCGATCGAATTGCTCGGCGCCGAGATCGTCGGCATCACCGACCTGTTCGACGAGGTGGTCGCCACCGCGGCGCGCAATGTGCGCGGCAATGTCCGCCCCGACGCGGCCATCACCTTGCACGCCGGCGCGGGCGACCTGCTCATTCCACTCGCTTCCGCGGGGGTGAAGTTCGACGTGATCTACGAGAACCTGCCCAATCTGCCGGTCGACGACAGCCGCAAGATCGAAGCCGACAAGACCAGCGCCGCTTTCCTCGCGCCGCGCAGCGAAGACATCCCGGCCTTCATCACCGACTGGCTGCTGACGATGCACTACCTCGCGCTGGTGCAGGCGCGCGACGCGCTGACGCCGGATGGCGTCGTGCTGTCGACGGTCGGCGCGCGGGTGCCGCTCGACATTCTGGCGCAGATGTCGCGCGCCGCCGGGCTGGTGCCGCGCGTCCTCACTTATGGCTGGAAGGTGCAGGCCGACGCCGACGACGTCATCTCCACCTACGCGAATTGGGAGCGCCAAGGCCTCGGCCCGTTCCGGTTTTATGCAGCGGATGCGCTGGAGGCTGCGTTCGCAGATCTCGATCCCGGCGCGGCCGGCGCCAATGCCGCGACGATCGAGGCCAGTCTCGCCGGCGAACAGCTCGGCGCGGTGGCGGCCTGGGAGGCGCATCGCAACGGTCTGCGGATCGGCCACACCTACGTGGTGCTGCAATCGGGCCTGCGCTGAATGACCGCCTCTGATGAAGCCGGCCAGCTGCGATCGCTGGTCGCAGCGCTGCGGAGTTCCTTCGCCGATCCGAACGGAGCCGGTGACGCAGCCAGGGCCGAGATCCGCCGTGTCGAGGCGCTGCTCGCCGCGGCCCCTCTGGAGGCTGCAGCGCTGCGGCCGACGCACCATCCGTTGACGCAGCACCTGCCGGCGGTGCTCGATCTTGCCGAAGCCACAGCGCCGGAGGTCGCGGCCGCCCTCCGCCCGATCGCGCAGCAGCTCCCCTGGCGCTACGGCTACACGCCGCGCGACGATGCGCCCGGCCTCGAAGGCGCCATGGGCTGGGCCGAACTAATCGGCCCGCTGGCGCCGATCGTCAGCCGCGAAGTCTGCTTCGGCCTTACCTTGATCGGCCCGCGGACCTACTATCCGCCGCACCGTCATCCCGCGGTCGAGCTTTATCGGATCGTGGTCGGCCATCCACACTGGACCGTCGACACCAACAGTGCACCGCGCCGGCCGGGCGATGCCATCCTGCACGCCAGCGATGTCGTCCACGCCATGCGCGCCGACGACGGGCCGCTACTGGCGATCTACTCATGGACCGGCGACGTCGATACGCCGTCGCGGTGGGTGTGACAGCTCGCAAGGCTGTCTTCTTCAGAAGGTCAGGACATCAGCCGCGGATGGGCGCTAATACGCCGGCAGAGGCAGGTGATCCTAGCCCCGCCCCTTCCGCCGGAGGCGCACCACCAGATCGACGCGGCTGACCTCGTAGCCCTCGGGAATCTGAGGCAGCTCGCCGAGCTGAATGAGCGAGGCCGGGATGTCGATCAGCTCGTGCCGGTTTTCCAGATAGACGTGATGGTGGTCGCTGATGTTGGTGTCGAAATAGGTCTTGCTGCCATCGACGCTGACACGGCGCACCAAGCCGAGTTCGGCGAAGTGATTGAGCGTGTTGTACACCGTCGCGAGTGAGATCTGGACCGAAGCGCCTGACGCCTCCTCGTACAGCATTTCCGCGGTGACATGGCGGTCGCCGCTCCCGAACAGAAGCTGCGTCAGAACCAGGCGCTGAGCCGTTGGGCGCAGGCCGACCGTTTGCAGCAGGTCGACCGCACAGGGCCGCGCCGGCTCCGGGGCAAGCTGATTGATGTCGACCGGCCGGATGTCGGCCGAGTCAAAGCGGCGGCTGTCGGGTCTGAAATTCACTCTGAGAATCCTCGTTTCGAAGATCACCATAGGGAACAATTCGCTTTTGCGAATTGACCGCAGTCAAATCTTGGAAACGGGTCGCATTCGCCGATGATCGCACCCTGACACCGATGGTGGATCATCCCAGTACCAATTGTATTCGTCCGCTGGACCGCAGCACCTCCGCATTTGACGCGCATCAAGGAAACTGCCGACTTTTACGATCCAGACTAATAGTCACAAGCAAAATACTCACTACAGAGATACCACACTACACAACCTCATCGACGCTTTTGCAGAGTATCGAGGTTGGCAAATTCTAAACCTGGGTGACGCGAAGGAGCGCCTTTGACTGCCAGCTGTCGATCCGACTTCGCCTTCGATGGCCCCTGCGTCTCCGATTGCGCACGCGGCCTGAGCGGGCGCCCCTCCCGCCTCCCATCAGTCGCACCAAACGCCTTCTTACCGCGCCACACCGCAACCAACCACGCCAGCCGGCAGGGTCTGGTGCGGCGATGACCCGCCCGAACGATCACACTTCTGCATTCGTCTCGGTCCTGCCGGGGCGGATTCGGTTACGGCATCGCATGCTGCGGGATCGCTCCCGCTATGCTGCACTGGACAATAAGCTGCGCACGCTGGTGGCGGTCGATGGCGATCCAGCCATCGGCTCGTTCCTGCTGCGCTACGATCCGGCCGACACAGCGATGGAGGCGCGAATCCGTGCCGAGGTCGCAGCGGTGTGGGCGACGATGGCGCCGGTCGGGACACCGGATTCACCAACCGCCGCCAATGACCCGATTCAGCGATTGCGTCGCCGGGCGCAGACCCGGTCGACGATCAATCGCGTCGCCAAAGTCGGCGCCCTCGCCGGCATGGCGGGAACCGTGGCGACGCTCGGCGTCAGCCGCAAACTCCACGCTCAGATGGGCGTCGTCGCCATCGCGGCGACCCTCACCCACCTCGCGGTGCATTGGCGCCGCACATTCCGTTAGGTTCTCCGTGTCTGATCCTTCCGCCGCAGGCCTTCTGCGCTTCACGCATCATCTCGAAATCGCGCACCACCTGCCCGGTCGCATCCGCCTCAAACTGAAGGTCCCGCTCGACGGCGAGCTGATCGCGATGGCGGACGAGGCGAAGCGGTTCGGCAAAGCGCTGGCGAAGATGGACGGCATCCGTTCGATCAGCCTGAACCCGCTCGCGCGATCCTGCGTGGTCGAATACGACCCATCCGGAATCCCGCCCTCCGCCTGGCGCGACTTCGTCTCGGGCGACACGACGCCGGAGGGCGAAACGCTGCGCAACAATCTGCACGGCCTGCTGGCCGGCTCATAGTTCGGAAGGATTTCATCATGCTCCCACTTCTGCGATTTGCATCCGGGATTCTCGTCGGCGTCGTCGGCGTGCATCTGCTGAAGCAGTCCAAAGCGCCGGAAGCCGTCAAGTCGTTCGCCCAGAAGGCCCGCAGCGGATTGGACAAGGCCGGCGAGGAACTGCGCGAAGCGACTGTCTCCGGCCTCAGCGCCGTCGAGAAATCCAGCGCCGCGCTTCGGTCGAAACTGTCCACCACCGCGGATAGCGGCGAAGCAGCGACAGACGCTGCGCCGAACGCGGCAACAACCGACGCCGCACCAGCCCCGTCCGCCGACGCGACTGCCCCGAATGAAAAAGCGTAAGGCGAAGGCACGCGCGGCGCCGCTCGCTGCCGGGGAAATTGCCACCAACTTCACCCGTGGCATGATCGCCGCGGGCCTGCTCGCCGCGATCCAGGACAGCCGCACCTCCGGCAAGCCTCATGGCCGCAAGCTGCTGCGCCAGGCGTTGCAGGGCGGCGTGGCGCTGGCGGCCGGCGCAGCTGTCGCGGAAAGCATGCGCGATCAGGACTATTTCGGTGCGCTCAGCGCGCTTGCTGGCGGGGCGCTCGGCGCCCTGGCTCTGGAAACTCTCTTGGCGACCGAATTGGCGGCCGCGACCGAAACTTCCGAGGAGATTGGACTTGGCTAAGAAGAAGGGAAAGCGCGGCAAGGGCCTGAAGCGTCGCGAGATCGAGCAGTTGCTCGCCGGACAACTCACCCTCGCCGGCAACCGCCAGCGGCAAGGCATGCTCGGCAATCTCGGCGGGCTGCTGCCCAAAGGCCGTAACGAGCAGTTTCTGCTCGGACTGCTGATCGGCGGCCTCGCGGCCTACGTGCTCTCCGAAGAGGAGCTACGTAGCAAGCTGTTCAAGGGCGCGATCAAAGCCTACGCCAATATGATGGGAAGCGTCGCCGAGCTGAAGGAACAGTTCGCCGACCTCAGTGCGGAAGTCGAGGCCGAGCAGAGCGGCACCGTATGACCGATAACCGGTGGCTGTCGGCAGTCGAGGTCGTTCACCGCCTGCCCGGCCGCATCCGCCTGCGCTATCGGCGCCGCTCCGAGACGTCCGACCCTGCTCTGCTCGCCGGCATCGCCAGGTTGATCGACGGCGTGACCTCGGCGCGCGTCAATCCGCGCGCCGCGTCGCTGATCGTCTGTTTCGATCCGGCCCACACAGACGCCGACACCATCGTCGCCACGATTGCGGGCCTTGGGGCATCGGAGGCAGGCACAAATCCGCGAAGCGAAGACGGCGGTTCGGACGTCGCCGCGACACTCGCCGTCCTGCTCGGGACCAGCACGCTGCCGATGCCGGCTCGCCTTCCGGTCAGCCTCGCCGCCGCCCTTCCGCTGCTACGCCACGCGGCGGCCGATCCTCGAACCCATGGCCTCCCCCGCCACGTGCTGGAGGCGATGGCAGTGTCGATCTCGCTTGCGCGGTCCGACTTCGTCGCCGCCAACACCACGACGTTCATCCTGGCGCTCGGCGAGGCGATCGAAGACTCCATCGCGCGCCGTTCCGACGATCTGCTCAAGCACCTGCTGCGCCCGACCGGCGACGGCGTCTGGGTGCTGCGCGACGGCGTCGAAGTACAGATTTCCGCCGACGAGGTGACGGCCGGCGATGCCGTGGTGGTCGGCGCCGGCGCGATCGTTCCGGTCGACGGCACCGTTCTGTCCGGCGAAGCCACCGTCAATGAGGCGGCGATGACCGGCGAGAGCGCACCCGTGGTCAAGAGCCGCGGCTGCAAGGTTCTGTCCGGCACCATGCTCGAGGACGGTCGACTGACGATCTATGCCGAGCAGGTCGGTCGCCGGACCGCCGCCGCGCGGATCGCCGACTATGTCGAACAATCGCTGACCGCGAAAAGCGAGGCACAGATCGAGGCAGCCCGCCTCGCCGATCGTCTGGTCCCCACCGTGCTGAAGCTCGCCGGTTTCTCCGTGCTGCTCACCGGCGACTGGCGCTCGGCCGCCTCGGTGCTGCAGGCGGACTATTCCTGCGCGCTGAAGCTGGCAACACCGGTCGCGTTCAAATCCGCGATGTATCATGCCGGCCGGATCGGCATTCTGGTCAAGGGCGCGAGCGCGCTCGAACGCCTCGCCCAGGCCGACACTTTCATCTTCGACAAAACCGGGACGCTCACCAGCGGCACTTTGGAGGTGACGGACTCGATCACCTTCGACTCCGCCTACAGCGCCGACGACCTGATCTACATGGCCGCATCGGTCGAAGAACACTACTTTCATCCCTTGGCGCTCGCGGTCGTGAATGCCGCCAAGGCCCGGCACGGCCACCATTTCGACCATGCCGAAGTAGAGTTCATCGTGGCCCATGGCGTCGCCAGCGTCATCAATGGCGAGCGCATCGTCGTCGGCTCACGCCATTTCGTCGAAGAGGATGAGGGCATCGATGTCGCGCCCTATCGAGATCCGATCGATCGTCTGTATCGCGAAGGCAAGACGCTGCTGTTCATCGGCTTCGGCGGACGTCTGCTCGGCGTCCTCGGACTGAAGGATACCGTCCGCCCGACCAGCGCCGCGACCATCGCACGGCTGCGCCGCGCCGGCGCCAAGCGCATTCTGCTGCTGACCGGCGATCACCGCGACCGCGCCGCCGAAATGGCGCAAGAACTCGGGCTCGACGGCTTTCATGCCGAGCTGCTGCCGACCGACAAGGCCGCGATCATCGCCGACCTGAATACCAAGGGCGCCAAGATTGCGTTCGTCGGCGACGGCATCAACGACGCGCCGGCGCTGGCCGGCGCCCATGTCGGCATCGCCATGCACAAGGGGGCGGATATCGCGCGGCTCACCGCTGACATCGCCCTGCTCGAAGACGGCGTCGACCGCGTCGCGGACGCCAAGGAGCTTGCCAATCGCGCGATGGCGCGGATCGCCAGCAACTACAAACTGACGGTCGGCCTCAACACCACGATCCTCGGGCTGGCAGCGATGGGCGTGCTGGCCCCGATCACCACCGCCGTCCTGCACAACGGCACGACGATCGGAATTCTGCTGAACGCCCTCAGGAATACCCTGCCGAGGGTTGCAGCGCCCCGAGTTGGCGACCGCTAAGCCCACAAACAAGACAACCCGACCAGTTAGGGACGGCTCACTTCTTGACCGCCCGGCACCCCGCCGTCTCGGCTTCCTTCACGCTGCAGAACCAGCGCTTACTCGGGCCCATCTTCAGCTTCGCGTACAGTTGACTGCCTGGCCGCTGGTAAGTGCATTGGCCGCCCTTGGCAATCGTGCCTTTGATGGCACACTCCGGCGACGGCGCTTCGGCAACTGAGGCTGCGCCGCGCAGGATTTCCAGGGCGCTGCTCGGCACGTTGGCAGCCCCGACGATGGTGGTCTTCTGGTTTCGATTCCGCCAATCGGAAGGCATGATGAACGCGCCTGACCACAGGCCGGATTGCGCGTCCCGGGCGATGACCTCGGAGGCCTCATAGGTGCGTGCCGAGCGGGCGAGCGAGACGGCCCAGCCGGAGCGTACCATCCACTCTTCAACGCTCTCCGCATTCACCGCGCAGCTTCCGAGCGACCTGCCGTATTTGTCATGACCCGCGACCTGGCAGGTCCATGGCTTGTCGCCGAAGCGCTTGGCGAGTTCATCGCGTGCGGCAAGGCCGCAGGTCCAGCCGGTGCCCTTCTCGTCAACGCACAGCTGGTCGGTCTCCGGCGCGTCGATCCCTTGCAGCCGAATTTTCGTGCCGCTGATCTCGACCGTGTTGCCGTCGATCACCAGCGCCATGCCGGCGATCTCGATCGGCTCCTCGCCGGGCAGACAGACATACTGCGTCCCACGCATGCCGAGGCACCGGGCTGAGCCGAGGGTGAAGTCGATCTTCACGCCGAGATCGCGCGGCTTGCCATAGGGGCCGCGGTCGTTGACCCGAATGCTGCAGCTTCGGCCGTTCGCCGGGTTGGTGACCACGACGGTGGTGCCGAGCGGATATTCGTGGGAGGCTGCGGTCAAGCCGTCATGTTTCATTGGCTCGCCGCTGCTCGTCCGCGAACCGACCGTATACAGTGACGCCAGGACCTCTTTGCCCGCACCGCACTTGCCTGTCTTATGCACAAAGCGGTGCACGGTGTCCCAACCCCGCGCATACGCCCCACTGGAGGCGAGCGCGATCGTGGCTACGGCCGCCATGCCGATCGTCATTTTCGAGAAGAATCGCATTCCAACCCATTCTCCGGTGGCGCGGCTTAGCATAGGCGCCCGGCGATTGAAGCCGCGGCACCCGATCAGGAGCCATGCCACCTCTGCTGCCGGGCGCAAAACGGCCTTGCCCGCGCCAGTGTCCGGGCAGAATTCGCCGCCCTTCTGGGCGAAAATTGGATCGAGGGGATTCTGGGCCTATCCGGCGGCTCGACGGGGCTGACATCGTCGGAGATGAAGGGGCAGCGCCTGGCGCTTAAGGCGCATCCGGCCACGGAACCTGGCGACCGCGGAATGGAGGGACTGCTGTGCGCCGTGAGAACGCCAACCTTCAGCTCAGAGGATCGAGCCGGTGCCATTCGGCTCGATCCATCGTGCTTTCCGCGTTCGGCGGTCTTAGTAGCCGAGTGCCACGCCGTCCTTGCGGTGATCGGACGCGCCGAGCAGGACGCCGCGCGCACGATCGATCCGGATCGCCTGGCAGCCGCCGATTGCTTCCTCCGTCCAGCGCACGGTGTGGCCGCGACGCTGCATCTCGTCGTGGATGTCCTGGCCGATCGTGGTCTCCAGCGACAGCGCGCCGTCGAAGCAGAAGCTGCGCGGGCGCTCGGCCGCAGCCTGGATGTCGAGGCCGAAGTCCAACACGTTGGAGATGAAGTTGGCGTGACCCGCTGCCTGATAGTGGCCGCCCATCACGCCGAACGGCATCACAGCCTGATCGCCCTGCATCAGCATGCCGGGAATGATCGTATGCATCGGCCGCTTGCTGGGCGCGAGCGAGTTGGGATGGCCGGGCTTGGCGCGGAAGCTCCAGCCGCGATTGTGCAGCAGCACGCCCGAGTTGGGCGCGTAGATGCCGCTGCCGAACGGCGAGAAGATCGAGTTGATCAGCGACACCGCGTTGAGATCGCGGTCGACCACGGTGACATAGACCGTGTCGCGATGTTCGGTATCGAGCCACGGCTGCGCCTCACCGGCACGATCCATGCTGATCGCTTGCCGGATCTTGCTAATCACCGCGTCCGACAAGAACCGCGCGGGCTCGAGCGGAGTGATCGCCGGATCGCAGAAATACGCATCGCGGGTCGCGTAAGCCGCCTTGGTCGCCTCTGCGAGCAGATGAATCCGGTCGGCGTCGTTCAGCTTGCCGACGTCGAAGCCTTCGAGCACACGCAGGATCATCAGCGCCGCGAGCCCCTGCCCGTTCGGCCGA
>NZ_QTKI01000608.1:0-1930 GCF_010820945.1 Rhodopseudomonas sp. BR0C11 | reverse complement strand
TGGCTGCGGCGCCGGGCCCGTCACCAAGGCGCTGCTCGCGGCCGGCTGCAAGACCTTCTTTGTCGCCACGCTCAGCGAAGCACGCATCGTGCGCGAAGCCGCCCCCGAGGCGACGCTGTACGTGCTCGACGGGTTCTTCCCGAACTCCGGCGACGAATTCGCCAAGCTGAACTGCCAACCGGTGATCGGTGATCTCTACGAGCTCGCCGAATGGGACGTGTTCTGCCGCCGCACCGGCTGGCGCGGCGGTGCCGCGCTCCACATCGACACCGGCATGAGCCGGCTCGGCCTGACCGTCGTCGAGGCGCAAGGCATCGTGCCGCGCATCATCGCCGGTGACCATGGCATCACGCTGGTGATCAGCCACCTCGCCTGCGCCGATCTCGTCAACCATCAGCTCAACGCCAAGCAGGCGGCGGCATTTCGCGAGATCGCCGGTCAGTTCGCCGGCGTGCCGGCGTCGCTGTCGGCGTCGTCCGGTATCTTCAGGGGTCCGCAGTTCGCGTTCGATTTGGTCCGCCCCGGCGCGGCGCTGTACGGCATCAATCCCACGCCGGAAGCCGACAATCCGATGCAGCCGGTGGTCGACCTGAAAGCGCGGATCGTCCAGGTCCGCAGCGTCGAGCGCGGCGACACCGTCGGTTACGGCGCGACCTGGAGCGCACGGCGCCCGAGCAAGATCGCGGTGGTGTCGGCGGGCTATGCGGACGGTTACTTCCGCGCCGCCGGCTCGAGCGATGGCACCCGCGGCGCCGACGTGATCATCGCCGGCCAGCGCTGTCCGATCGCCGGCCGGATCTCGATGGACCTGCTCGCGGTCGACGTCACGGACCTGCCCGCCAACGCCGCGCGCCGCGGCATGATGGCGACCCTGATCGGCGACGGCATCACCGTCGACGAACTCGGCCATCACTTCGGCACGATCGGCTACGAAGTGCTCACCAGCCTCGGCCGGCGCTACACCCGGATCTACAAAGGCGGCGACGCCAAGCCGGCGACCGAACCGGCAGCGGTCGAGCCGGCGGCACCGGCGAGCTGAGGCCCCGCTTCAACTACAGCTCTCCCCGTCATTGCGAGGAGCGAAGCGACGAAGCAATCCAGCCCAGTGCACTGCGCTGGATTGCTTCGCTTGGCTCGCAATGACGGATGGGCCTCGCTTAACTTTTCAATCCTCGTGGACCAGAAACAGAAAGCCGGTGATCGCCGCCATGAAGGCGAATGATCCGGCGACGCCGACCACGAAGATGATCCGCACCAGGATCGGCGCCTCGCTGGTCGCGATCACGCTCGACAGACCGAAGTAATTGTTGAACAGCACGAGGCCGGCGAACAGCGCGCCGAACGCCGCGCCCATTCCGAAATGGCCGGCGACCTGACGCCACTTGCGGCGTTCGTAATCGCTATCGTGACGGCGTGGGGTCATTGCGCCGGCGAGCTTAGCGCACCGGCATGAACGCGGCCAGCGGAACCCGGCTCGACCTTCGGCGGCGTCACGCGATACAGCGCAACATAGTTGCCTCGATAAACCGGCGAGAGCTCCGGCGTCGGCGCCGTGGCCGGCGGCTCCAGCATCAGCACCGCGTCGAAGCGGTGCGGCCAGTCGGCGAGATAAGTCTTGCAGCGGTGCCCCGCCTGCCCGACCTGCAGCGACGCCGTCTCCATCAATAGCCCCAGCTCCACCGGCTCGCACAGCGGCGCCGCATAGGAGGCGAAGGCCGGCTTCACCACCAGCGGCTGCTGCGTGGCGTCGGCGAACATCAGCGGCCAGAACGCGCGCCGCTCGATCGTCAGCAGCGCACCGACGTGGTTGTCGAGCGGAAAGTAGCGGGCCAGCGCGCGTCCGGCCTGCGCCGCGGCAATGATATCGACCTCGCGGCCGCGGGCCATCAGCACCCTCTCGCCAGGCTCGACATGAGCGATCGCAGCGCGC
>NZ_QTKI01000607.1:0-1935 GCF_010820945.1 Rhodopseudomonas sp. BR0C11 | reverse complement strand
CCCTTGAGCAAGCCGGCGACCGCGGGCAGCAGCACCAGCGTCAGCACCATCGCGATGTCTTCGACGATCAGCCAGCCAACCGCGATCCGGCCGCGCTCGCTGTCGACCAGCCGGCGCTCCTGCAGCGCGCGCAGCAGCACCACGGTACTTGCGACCGACAGCGCCAGACCAAACACCAAGCCGGCGC
Organism: Rhodopseudomonas sp. BR0C11; assembly: GCF_010820945.1. Lineage (NCBI taxonomy): Bacteria > Pseudomonadati > Pseudomonadota > Alphaproteobacteria > Hyphomicrobiales > Nitrobacteraceae > Rhodopseudomonas > Rhodopseudomonas sp. BR0C11. The sequence continues at coordinate 1,748 of NZ_QTKI01000607.1, read as the reverse complement.
CAAACGGCCAGCCCAGCGCATGGCCGAGCCCGGCACCCAGCACGGTTGCGGCGCCGATCTGCACCACCGCGCCGGGAATCGCGATCGCCCGGACTTCGAGCAGATCCTTCAATGAGAAATGCAGCCCGACGCCGAACATCAGCAGGATCACGCCGATCTCGGCGAGCTCGTTGGCCAGGCTTTGATCGGCCACATAGCCGGGGGTGAACGGGCCGATCACAACGCCGGCGAGCAGATAACCAACCAGCGGCGAGATTTTCAGCCGCTGGGCTGCGACACCGAAGGCAAATGCCAGCACCAAGCCGGCCACGATGGTGGAAATCAGTGGGGTGTTGTGCTCCATCGTTCCGTTGTGCGGCATGACGCCGCGACCGTCCACCCGAGCGGCGGCTACCGATCGCCGCAGTGCACGCTGGCGCCAGGGAACCTGCTTGGGCCGAAGTGCAGAATCGCGATCTATTGCCGCAGCCCTGCGACGATTTGATCGATGTCGTCGCCCTCCGCTACCTCACGTGATTGAAGGAACGATGTCAGTCGAAAACGATGTCGGAGTTTACCGGGAAGCCTTGGTGTTTCTCGGGACCGCAGGCGTATTGATCCCGGTGATGACGCGGTTTCGCGTCAGCCCGGTGCTCGGCTTTCTGGTCGCCGGGCTGGTGCTCGGCCCACACAGCCTCGGCCGGATCGGTGCCGACCTCCCCTGGCTGAGTTACGTCACCATCACCTCCCAGGATGCGGTCGACCGGCTCGCCGAACTCGGCGTCGCCTTCCTGCTGTTCACCATCGGCCTCGAACTGTCGTTCGACCGCCTCTGGACGATGCGGCGACTGGTATTCGGCCTCGGCATGTCGCAGGTGGTGCTGACCACCGCAGCGATCAGCGGCATCGCACTGATCTTCGGCAACACGGTGGAATCGAGCCTGGTGATCGGCGCCTGTCTGGCGCTGTCGTCGACCGCGATCGTGCTGCAGCTTCTCGCCGAGCAGAAGCGACTCGCCACCGTCGCTGGCCGCAGCATCTTCGCGGTGTTGCTGGCGCAAGATCTCGCGGTGGTGCCGATCCTGTTTCTGATCGTGGTGTTCGGCAAAGCCGCCGGCGATGCGGCTGGCGGCGGAGCCACCAGCACCGGAGCGGTTTGGCTTGGGCTCGCAATGGCGCTGGTGCAGGCGGCGGCCGCGATCCTGCTGATCATCGGCTTCGGCCGCCTGGTGCTGCGCCGGCTGTTCCGCCTGGTGGCCTCGACCCACAACCGCGAACTGTTCATGGCGACGATCCTGTTCGTGGTGGTCGGCACCTCGCTGGTCACCCACGTCGCCGGACTGTCGATGGCGCTCGGCGCCTTCCTGGCGGGTCTGGTGCTGGCGGAGACCGAATTCCGCCGCCAGGTCGAAGTCGATATCGAGCCGTTCAAGGGCATGCTGCTCGGGCTGTTCTTCATCTCGGTCGGGATGCGGATCGATCTTGCGGAAGTCGCGCGCTATCCGGCGATGGTCGCCACCTCGGTGATCGGCATGACGGCACTGAAGGCGGTGGTGATCGCCGGCCTCACCTGGCTGTTCCGGCTGTCGCGGCCGGTGATCGCCGAGGCCAGCCTGCTGCTCGCCGGCGGCGGCGAATTCGCCTTCCTGGTGCTCGGGCTGGCCAGCTCCAGCGGCCTCGTGACGCGCGAGGTCGAGCAGTTCATGTTGCTGGTGTCGTCGGGCACCATGATGCTGACGCCGTACCTGGCGCGGCTTAGCCGCCAGGCC
>NZ_QTKI01000606.1:0-1943 GCF_010820945.1 Rhodopseudomonas sp. BR0C11 | reverse complement strand
AGATCGGCGCGGCCGAGCTGGCCCGGCACGCCGTGCCGCAGGATTGCTGGATGGCGATTCGCGGCAACGTCTACGACGTCACGGCGTATCTGCCGGATCATCCATCGCGGCCGAGCATCATCGAGCCTTGGTGCGGCAAGGAAGCATCTGAGGCGTACGACACCAAGACCAAGGGACGGAAACATTCGCCCGAAGCCGACGCGTTGCTGCCGAAGTACCGGATCGGACGGTTCGTTGGCGGAGGCTAGAGCGATATCGACATCAGGCGCGGTGCGCATGGAGCAACCGCGGTAAGATAAAAGAACTCCGGTTCTGATTGGATCAGAACCGGAGAGATTTTTTGCCTTAGGCGATCATCGTGCTGCGGATCTCGGCGCGCAGTTCGTCGATCAGCCGAAGACCCTTGCTGGTTTCGACGTGCCAGAACGTCCAGCCGTTGCAGGCTTCTGAGCCCTGCGCCATCGCGCCGATCCGGTGGATCGAGCCGACCTTGTCGCCGAGCATGATGGCGCCGTCGGCACGCACCAGCGCACCGTGCCGCTTCTTCGAATCGACCAGCCGGGCGCCCGGCGAAATCATGCCGCGCTCGATCAGTTCGGAGAACGCCACCCGCGGTGCATCGCGCGCGGTGAGGAACGGCTTCAGTGTGTCGTCCGGCAGCGGCTCGATCGCATCGATTCGCGCCCGCGCCGCTTCAGCGTAGGTCTTGTCGCGTTCGATGCCGATGTAGTTGCGGCGCAAACGCTTGGCGACAGCACCTGTCGTGCCGGTCCCGTTGAACGGGTCGACCACCAGATCGCCGGGCTTCGACGAGCTCAGGAGTACACGCGCCAGAAGCTGTTCGGGCTTCTGCGTCGGGTGGACCTTCTTGCCGTCTTTGCCCTTCAGCCGTTCGTCGCCGGTGCACAGCGGAATCAGCCAGTCGGAGCGTGCCTGAACGTCCTCGTTGGCCGCCTTCAACGCATCGTAGTTGAAGGTGTAGCCTTTGGCGTTCTCGTCACGCGCCGCCCAGATCATCGTTTCATGCGCATTGGTGAAACGACGGCCGCGGAAGTTCGGCATCGGATTCGATTTGCGCCAGACGATGTCGTTGAGCACCCAGAACCCGAGGTCCTGCATGATCGTGCCGACGCGGAAAATGTTGTGGTACGAACCGATCACCCACAGCGTCGCAGACGGCTTCATGATCCGTCGCGCGGCGAGCAGCCACGCACGGGTGAAGTTGTCGTAAGCGGCGAAGGACGCGAACTTGTCCCAATCGTCATCGACGGCGTCGACTTCCGATTCGTCGGGACGCTTCAGCGCACCTTTGAGCTGCAGATTGTACGGCGGATCGGCGAACACCAGATCCACCGACTTCGGCGGGAGCTTCTCCATCTCGGCGATGCAATCACCGACGATGATTCGGCTCTCGGGCATATCTTCAAATTGAGTGCGGGGCGCCTTTGCAGACGCCCCGCGACGCGACACAACCATGACTCAACTAACCTGACTCATGTGACGCCGTCGGCGACGCGGGACCAACAAACCGACTAGCCACTACAATGACCCGTCAAAGTAAAAATCGACTTAATTGGATTGCAGTTTGGTGACCACGGAACGAACGGACGGAGGAACAGTTCTCTCTGCCGGCATGTCGACCGCGATGAAAGCGTGCAAACGTTTACACCATCGGTGTTTACGCACGGCTTTGGCTGCCCGGACGCCGGCTGTGCGTTGTCCTCGCCGGCGTCAGGGCTGCGCACTAGGCAATATTTGCCGGGCGGGTTAATGCTAATTGTCGCCGATTTTTTCCGATCGGCTACACACGAGGACCGGCCCCGAATCGCCGGTGCGGCCAAACCGAGGACAGGCTGATGCGTTTCGATGACTTCCGTCGCAGCGACAATATCGATGACCGCCGGGATCAAGAGGGCGGCGGGGGTGGTGGTGGCGGATTCGGA
>NZ_QTKI01000605.1:0-1948 GCF_010820945.1 Rhodopseudomonas sp. BR0C11 | reverse complement strand
GTGCCGCAGTCGCATCTGGTCCGGTCGCTGCGCGAACGCAACCGCTACAATGCGTCGATCAAGCGCGGCGTGGCCTGCCTGCCGATTGGCGCGGGGGCCGGCGGCCAGGCGCATGGCCACCGCTGGCGCAACGTCATCGACATCGCGCGCCGCCGCGAGATGGTCGCGCAGAATTTGGCGCCGATCGAAGGGCTGGCGCTGGTGCCATCCGATCACGCCGCGCATGCGATGATCGCATCGGGGCTTGAGACCGGGCGGCTCGATCTGGCCGCGGTCGAAGCGCTGCGGCCGGGCTTTCGCGTTGCGGTCACGCCGCTGCTCGCCAACTGGACTGCTGCGGGATTGGGAGAACTGCGCGGCGATGGGTTTTCGCCGAGCCTTGCCGGATCGTTCTGGATCAGCAATCTGACAAGCGGTCTGACGGCGGGACTGACGGCCGCGGCGACAGCGGGAGAGGCAGGATGCGGGTTCTGATTTTCGGCGCTACCGGCCGCACCGGGCGCCATTTGGTGACGCAAGGCGTCGCGCGCGGCTGGACTGTGTTCGTCGCTGGGCGCAATCCTGCGCGACTGAACGACCTGGCCGGTATCGCTGGCGTTGCGAGCGTCGACGTGGCGGACACCACGTCGGTCGCCGGGGCGCTGAACGGATTGAGGCCGCAGGCGATCATCTCGACAATCGGCGGCGCCGGACCTGACGCACTGCTGATCGACGAAGTCGGCAACAACGCCATCACCGATGCTGCGGTGGCTTGCAGCGTGCGGCGCGTGTTGCAGGTCTCATCGCTCGCCTGCGGCGACAGCCGCGCCTATGCGTCGGAGCGAATCATCGCCGCGATCGGGCCGGTGCTCGACGCCAAGACTCGTGCGGAAGACCATCTGCGCAACGCCGCGCTCGACTGGACGATCGTGCGGCCGGGCGGACTGACCGACGGCGAGCCAACCGGGCAGGGGGCGCTGTACGACGATCCACGGGTCCACGGCCGGATCGCGCGGGCGGACCTTGCCACGCTTCTGCTCGACGCGCTGGCGACGCCTGCCAGTATCGGCCGCGTGCTATCGGCGGTCGATCGTACCACGCTGCCGGCTGAGCCGGCCGATATCGCCGAATTCGAGCTCGCCGCGGCGGTGTGAGCGCGCGCAGCATTACTACACGCAAATGACGTTTGAATTAGCTGCGCGCACGGTCAAGTTATAATTGCTTTAATCAATGGCCAAGTCCGGTTGACCCGGAACTTTGGCTCGGTTACCAAAATTGCAAGCCGTTAGCAGTTGTGCTGACGGCGGATTGCCAGCCAGCCGCCTCGTGCGAGCCCGCCAGCCTGCGTCAACTCACAACACTTGGGGCTGTCATGGTGGGGCTTAACTCGCGCGCCTACGCGCTACTGCTTTCCGTATCCGTCGTCGCGCTGACGAACGCGCCGGCTTCGGCGCAAACCGCGACCAGTAGCTCATCATCCTCGGCCCAGACTCAGGTGAAGCGCGACCGTGCGGCACGTACGGCGCAGCCGGCGGCGTCCGCTGCCGATCTGCGCAACGCCAACGCACAGGCGGCTGCCTCGACCCAATCGCTCGACGCCATCACCGTGGTGGCGACCAAGAACGAGGAGAAGGCGATCGACGCGCTGGCGCCGGCCAGCGCGATCACGCTGCAGCAGATTCAGCAGTTTCCGCCGAGCCGGCTGCAGGATGTGTTCGTCGCCACACCCGGCGTGTCGTTCCAGGATCGCGGCGACGAGCCGTCGACCTCGATCAACATTCGCGGCCTGCAGGACTTCGGCCGCGTCGCCGTGGTGGTCGATGGCGCGCGGCAGAACTATCAGCGTTCCGGCCACGGCGCGCAGGGCTCGTTCTTCCTCGATCCGGAACTGATCGGCGGCATCGACGTGGTGCGCGGGCCAAGCGCCAATATCTACGGCTCCGGCGCCATCGGCGGCGTGGTGTCGTTC
>NZ_QTKI01000604.1:0-1949 GCF_010820945.1 Rhodopseudomonas sp. BR0C11 | reverse complement strand
TCCCCACGCCGTCCGGCGAACCGCGCCGGCAGCGTGTTGTCAGCAGATAGCAATGTGACAGGGAGAGGCCGGCAAGCCGGCCTCAATTGTTCTGCTCCCTCTCCCGCCTGCGGGAGAGGGCCGGGGTGAGGGCGACACGAGTCGCTGATTCACCCTGCTATCCGACCTCCGCAGCGCGGAGGAGCGGACATCAGATGTGGTAGGTCGCCAGCGGCGGGAAGCCGTTGAACGCCACCGACGAGTAGGTCGACGTATAGGCCCCGGTGCCTTCGATCAGCAGCTTGTCGCCAATCTCGAGCGTCACCGGCAGCGGATACGGCATCTTCTCGTACAGCACGTCGGCCGAATCGCAGGTCGGGCCGGCGAGCACGCAGGGCGTCATCTCGGCGCCGTCGTGGCGCGAGCGGATCGCGTAGCGGATCGACTCGTCCATCGTCTCGGCGAGACCGCCGAACTTGCCGATGTCGAGATACACCCAGCGCACGTCGTCCTCGTCGCTCTTCTTCGAAATCAGAACGACTTCGGTCTCGATCACGCCGGCGTTGCCGACCATGCCGCGACCCGGCTCGATGATGGTCTCCGGGATCTGGTTGCCGAAGTGCTTGCGCAGCGCCCGGAAGATCGAGCGGCCGTACTGCACGACCGGCGGGACTTCCTTTAGATACTTGGTCGGGAAGCCGCCACCCATGTTGACCATCGACAGCGTGATGCCGCGCTCGGCACAGTCGCGGAATACGGACGCGGCCATCGCCAGCGCGCGGTCCCACGCCTTCACCTTGCGCTGCTGCGAGCCAACATGGAACGAGATGCCATAGGCTTCCAGGCCGAGACGCTTGGCGTTGTCGAGCACGTCCACCGCCATCTCCGGATCGCAGCCGAACTTGCGCGACAGCGGCCACTCGGCGCCGGCGCAATCGTACAGGATGCGGCAGAACACCTTCGAGCCGGGCGCCGCACGCGCGACCTTCTCCACCTCGGCGGTGCAGTCGACCGAGAACAGGCGGATGCCGAGCTCGTAGGCGCGCGCGATGTCGCGCTCCTTCTTGATGGTGTTACCAAACGAGATGCGGTCCGGGGTCGCTCCCGCGGCCAGCGCCATCTGGATTTCCTGCACCGAGGCGCAGTCGAAGCACGAGCCCAGCGAGGCCAGCAGCGACAGCACTTCCGGTGCCGGGTTGGCCTTGATCGCATAGAACACGCGGCTGTCCGGCAGCGCCTTGGCGAAATGCATGAAGTTGTCGCGGACCACTTCGAGGTCAACGACCAGGCACGGCTCGACGTCCAGACCCTTGGCGCGGCGGTCGCGCAGGAATTCACGGATACGTTCGGTCATGGCACTCTCCCACGCGCCCAGCGACGGGCGCTTACCAACGATGGCGCTGATCCGACGGCTTCAGCGCCGTCGCGCGATGGAGGCGCGACGAGCGATCAGCTCGGACGAGCAGTGCTGCCTTGGATTGGTTGGGAAGGATCCCGCCCGCTCACTGGCAATGAAGGACAAGCCTCTTCGGTATTCGCGCCGGCTGATGGAAAGCCGGCAGAGACCAAAAAAGCCCGCTCCGTCGTTGCTTTAAGTCGCGTCCCCCGTTGAGAACGAGGTGCGCCGGTTCGCCTCCGGCTGTCAGTCACGGTTGCAAGAGAGGAAGCCACCTTCAACGGCATCTCTTGAGAGAGATGCTGGCCTCGTCGCGTTGCCGCTTGGAGACCCTCGGCTCTTCATCCCTTGGCGGCTGTCCGGCCTCTTGTCCGGATACCTACCGACTGACACACGACCACGGGCACGTGCGAAATTGGGCAAGGCTGGAGATAGGTGTTTCGATGCCGGGCCGCAAGATTTTTTTTGTCTTAACCGGAGAATTATCCCGGCTCGTCGGGAAGCGTTGCCGATCAATCACACCGGCAACGGCGAAGCTGAACGTCTGTTCAAGTTCGTCAATAACGACGGGGAC
>NZ_QTKI01000603.1:0-1949 GCF_010820945.1 Rhodopseudomonas sp. BR0C11 | reverse complement strand
CTCCTGCCTCGGCATGCTCGGCGGCAAGGCCCACGCGATCGGTCCGTTCGTCAACATCTACAACGAGTCGACCGCGGCGTATTTCGCCTCGCGCGGCGCCAGCCGCAATTGCCTGCCGCCGGAGCTGCCGCTGTCGGCGATCCGCAGCATTGCCAAGTCGCTGCCCAACGTGTCGTTCGAGGTGTTCTCGTTCGGCCGCGTACCGCTGGCGATCTCGGCGCGTTGCTATCACGCCCGGCTCAACAAGCTGGCGAAGGACAATTGCAAATTCGTCTGCGAGCAGGATCCCGACGGTCTCGCCGTGACGACGCTCGATGACGAGCCGTTCCTGGCGATGAACGGCGTGCAGACGCTGTCCTACACCTGCGCCAGCCTGCTCGGCGACATCGACAAGCTCAAGGACGCCGGCGTTTCCTCGATGCGCCTGTCGCCGCAGCAGTGCGACATGGTGGCGGTCGCCAAGCTGTATCGCGACGTGATCGACGGCAAGACCGCGGTGGCCGAAGGTGCGCAGAAGCTCGACCAGCTTTATTCGCTGAAGAAGTCGAATGGCTTCCTGTTCTCCAAGCCTGGCGCCGCCTTCGTCACCGACTCGGGCGACGTGCGGCGGATCGTGCCTGCGGCGTAAGGCCGGCGATTATTTAAAGTTCGGCGCCGTCTCCACACCACCAACCGTCATCCTCCGCGTATGCGGAGGACTCAGTACGGTGATGCGCTGATTCTTGAAGCAAAGCTCTGGAATACTGGATCGCCCGCCTACGCGGGCGAGGACGACCGAGGGGCGTTTGGTGTGGCACTGCGGACAATCACGCTGCCACGTCATGCGCGGGCTTGACCCGCCTGCGGGGCCGAAGCCCCTTCGGCGCGGCGAAGGCCCGCGCATCCATCCCGCGCGTGAGCGCGTGTTCAACAACATCAATTGAAGAAGATGGATCGCCGGGTCGAGCCCGGCGATGACGACTGTTTAAGGGGAGCCGTTTACGACCAGCGTCTGCTCAGCGCTTCAGCTTAGCGGCTTCAAGATCCGGGCGAGTTCGGCGTGGATGGTTTCGTTGCCGCAGACGATGTCGCCGGTCTTGAGCACGTCGCCGCCGTTGATGTCGCCGACGGTGCCGCCGGCTTCGCGGATCATCACGATGCCGGCCGCGATGTCCCACGGCGACAGATTGCGTTCCCAGAAGCCGTCGAAGCGGCCGGCCGCGACCGCGCCAAGGTCGAGCGAAGCGGTGCCGAACCGGCGTAGGCCGGCGACCTTCGGCTGCAGCGCGGCCATTTCGCGCTGGTTCTGCGCGAAGTCGCCGCGGCCGAGATGCGGCAGGCCGCAGCCGATGACGCAGTCGTGGAGTTCGCGGCGGTTGGCGACGCGCAGCCGGGTGTCGTTGAGGAACGCGCCCTTGCCGCGCTCGGCGATGTACAGTTCCTCATTGGCCGGATTGTAGATCAGGCCGGCGATCATCGTGCCCTCGCGCTCGAGACCGATCGAGATCGCGAAATGCGGGATGCCGTGCAGGAAGTTGGTGGTGCCGTCGAGCGGGTCGACGATCCAGCGATGGCTCTTGTCGGCGCCTTCGCGCGTGCCGCCTTCTTCGCCGAGGAAGCCGTAGCCCGGGCGCGCCTTCGTCAGGTCCTCGTACAGCATCTCTTCGGCCCGCTTGTCGGCGCGCGATACGAAGTTCGCCGGCCCCTTCAGCGACACCTGGAGATTCTCGATCTCGCCGAAGTCGCGCTTGAGGCTGCGGCCGGCGCGGCGCGCCGCCTTGACCATGACGTTGATGAGAGCGGAATGGATCATGGTCTGGTCTCGTGACGACCTGCGAACGGTCTGGTCGGGAAGGGGATGTGTGGGGTTTGCGGCCGCAAGGGGTGCCCTGTGCGGCGGGCGGCGTCAACCCGGATCATTTGCCGCCGCCGATCCAGGTCCGCGCCGCCTCTTCGGCCTTGGCGCGATC
>NZ_QTKI01000602.1:0-1957 GCF_010820945.1 Rhodopseudomonas sp. BR0C11 | reverse complement strand
CCTTTGCCAAGCGTCCGAAGTCCTCATCCTGAGGAGCCCGGCAAAGCCGGGCGTCTCGAAGGATGAGGAGCCACATCGCCTGCGGCGCATGGTTCGAGACGGCGCTTCGCGCCTCCTCACCATGAGGTTGTGATTGTTGTAAGCGCCCCGAACTGCGCTCCGATTATATCTAACGCGTAACTGCTCTAGCTGCGCCGCGCCTGATCGAGGGCTTGAGGCGTGTCGATGTCGAGGAACGCCGCCTGGCCTTCGACCGGCACTTCGGTCACCGCTTCGCCGTGCTTGGCGATCAGATGCCGTGCGCCGACATCGCCGCCGAGTGTCATCAGCTCGGCAAAGAACCGCCGCGACCACAGCACCGGATTGCCGCGGCGTCCCTCGGCGACCGGGACCACGATCAGCGCGCCGCGATCGGGATCGAACGCGGTGATCATCCGGTCGATCAAGGCCGCATCGATCAGGGGCATGTCGCCGAGGCAGACGATCGCGCCGTCGGCATCCTCGCCCAGCGCCGCGATGCCAGCCTTCACCGACGACGCGATGCCTTGGGTGAAGTCGGGATTGTGCACAAAGGTGAGATCGAGCCCGTGCAGCGCCGCTTCGACCTCGCCGGCCTGATGGCCGGTGACGACGATGGTGCGCGCGGCCTGTGAGGCCAGCGCCTGCTCGGCAACGATCCGCACCAGCGGCTTGCCGTTGAGATCGGCGAGCAGCTTGTTCGGCCCGCCCATCCGCGTACCGCGCCCGGCGGCAAGCACGATCGCCGCGACGTTGCGGCCACTTTCGGCGACCGGCACGCGCGGCTGCGGCCGCGTCACGATTTCCATCAGCAGACCACCGACACCCATCGCGGTGATATCAGCGCGCGTGACGGTGAGCCCGGCGAGGAGCCGCATCAGCACCCAATCGAACCCATTTTCGACCGGCGAGCGCGCACAACCCGGTGCGCCGAGCAGCGGCACACCCGAGACCGCGCCGACCAGCAGCAGATTGCCCGGGTCGACCGGCATGCCGAAATGCGAAATCGTGCCGCCGATCGCGCCGATCGCCGCCGGGATGACGTCGCGGCGGTCGGCGATCGCAGAAGCGCCGAATACGATCACCATCTCGGCGCCGAGCCCAACAAGCTCTTGGATCGCAGCAGACAGCGAAGCCTCTTCATGCGCGACGCGGCGCTCGGCAATGATCTCTGCGCCGGCCGGCGCCAGCCGCTCCGCCGTGACGCGCAGCGTCTTGTCGATCACCTTCGGGGCAAGGCCGGGAAGCAGCGTCGACACCACGCCGACTCGCTTGATCACGTAAGGCGCGACCCGCAGCGCGCCGCCCTGCGCCGCCGCCACCGCGGCGTCGCGCAGGCGGCTTTCGACACCGAACGGGATCAGCTTGACGGTGGCGACCATCTCGCCTTCGACCACCGGCTTGAACGCCGGCAGGGTCGCCAAAGTAATCGCCTCATCGACGGCGTTGACGCGATCGACCACGGCGCGATCGATCACCAGCACGCCGGTCCGTCCCGCGAACAGATTGGCGCGGCCGGTGAACGCGCGATCGACCGTGACGCCATCGCCGGCGACCGCGCCCGCCACATCCGCGGCCGCGACATCCTCCGAGACGTCACCGGGCTCGAGTTGAACCACCACGATCTCGGCAATGCCGGCCTTCTCCAGCGCCGCGACTTCGGCCGGGCCGATCGTCGTGCCCTTCTTGAGCAGCAGACCGTTCTGCCGCAGCGAATGCACGGTGACGCCGCCGATCGCATCGGCCGGACGGCGCGGGCCGAACTTCATGCCGAGGCCGCCTTGGACGATGCCGGCAGTCGCAGCGCTGCGGTGATCTCCGCCATGATCGACACTGCAATTTCGGACGGCGACACCGCGCCGATCGCAAGCCCGATCGGCGCGTGAATGCGGCCGAGGTCGGCATCGGAAGCGCCCTGCCCCTTCAGCCGCTCCAGCCG
>NZ_QTKI01000601.1:0-1986 GCF_010820945.1 Rhodopseudomonas sp. BR0C11 | reverse complement strand
CCGGCACCGCCGCCGAGCAGCAGCACGGCCGCCGCAGCGATGATGATCAGCTTCTTCTTGCTCTTTGGCGCCCCGCCTTCGGCGGCTTCGGCGCCTTCTTCCGGTTTCTCTGCGTCCGCCATCGGCCGAATCGCCCATATCCCAAAAAGCGAGCCGCAGCCGAGGCGAACCGTAAACGCGAGACTAACGCCGCCAGCGCCCAAGGCTCTGATGACACGACGCTATGGGGCAATGGTTAACGGAACCTTTCCACGACGGTGGCGGGTAGGAAGATTTTGCCGGCCGGTATGGTCAACAAGTCCTTTATTGCCGGCCCAGCCGCTCCCTTAAAATGAGCAAGCTACTGATTTAGATGAATTTTCTGATTTGGCACGAGCTTCGCTAGGTATCTGGTGAGCCGCGCGCTTGGGAGAGCGCCTGCGGTTCGCACGATCCACCACCGGTCTGGGAGGACTTGGCGGCGGGTCATTCAAGGGAGAACCACCGATGGAGAATGCACTTCTCGTCGGACTGTCACGGCAGGTCGTGCTCGAACGGCAGATGGATGTCGTCGCGAACAACCTCGCCAATCTCAACACCAACGGCTTCAAGGCGGAGCGGTCGGTGTTCCAGGAATTTCTTAACACCGGCGCGCACGAGGACAATTTTGCGCGGCCGGACCGGCGCGTCAGCTTCGTGCAGGACCGCGCCACCTACCACGATCTGTCGACCGGCGCGCTGCAAGAGACCAAGAACCCGCTCGACGTCGCGATCGACGGCAAGGGCTTTCTGGTGGTGCAGACGCCGCAGGGCGAGCGCTTCACCCGCGACGGATCGCTGACGATCAACGCCCAGGGCCAGCTCGTGAACGGCTCCGGCTTCCCGGTGCTCGGCACCGGCGGCCCGATCGTGATCCAGCCGACCGACAAGGAACTGTCGATCTCGTCCGACGGCCGCGTCAGCGTGGTCGAAGGCACCTCGATCATCGACTCGCTGCGCGGCAAGCTGCGGGTGGTGACGTTCGACCGGCCGCAGAGCCTGATCAAGCAGGGCGGCAATCTGTTCGCAGCCACATCCGACCAGGGCACGCCCGACACCAAGTCGATGCTGCGCCAGGGCTATGTCGAGAAGTCGAACGTCAACTCGGTCCTCGAAATGACCAAGATGATCGACGTCACCCGAACCTACACCCAGATCTCGGCGATGCTGCAGCAGGAGAGCGAGCTGCGCAAATCCGCGATCGAGAAACTCGCCGAAGTGCCGGCCTAACGGAGACTGACCATGCGCGCACTCTACACTGCGGCGACCGGGATGGCGGCCCAGGAGCTCAACGTTCAGGTGATCTCCAACAACATCGCCAACATGCGCACCACCGGCTTCAAGAAGCAGACGGCGCAGTTTCAGGACCTGATCTACGATCACGTCCGCCGCGTCGGCGCACAGGCGTCGGACCAGGGCACGATCCTGCCGGTCGGTGTCGACATCGGTGGCGGCGTCAAAACCGTCGGTACGCCGCGGCTGATGACCCAGGGCACGCTGTCGCCCACCGGCAACGATCTCGACCTCGCGGTGCGCGGCGAAGGCTTCTTCAAGATCCAGATGCCGGACGGCACCTTCGCCTACACCCGCGACGGCTCGTTCACCAAGGACAACACCGGCCGCATGGTCACGGCCAACGGCAACCCGGTGCAGCCGACCATCACCGTTCCGAACGGCGCGACCAGCATCACTGTCGCGGCCAACGGCCAGGTGTCGGTGACGATCTCCGGTTCGACCACGCCTACCGTGATCGGCCAGATCGGCCTGACCCGTTTCATCAACAAGGCCGGCCTGCAGCCGCAGGGCGACAACCTGTTCATCGAAACCCCGGCGTCCGGCACGCCGCAGGACGGCATCGCTTCTGCCGACGGTCTCGGCGACATCATGCAGAAGACGCTGGAGATGGCGAACGTCGAAGTGGTGACGGAAATCTCCGACCTGATCTCTGCGCAGCGGGCCTACGAGATG
>NZ_QTKI01000600.1:0-2012 GCF_010820945.1 Rhodopseudomonas sp. BR0C11 | reverse complement strand
AGATCAGCCACAGCGCCAGGCCGCGAAACAGATCCAGCCGCAATTCCCGCTTCGGCGCCGGCTTGCGCGGCGGCGGGGTCGCCGGCCGCGATGGCGGCGCAGCCGGCTCGGCCGGCGGACCGCCTGCGGGCGGCGCGCCGGTGACCGGCTCGGCAACGGTGGTGACGGGAGGAGTCATGCGGCTCCATTGCGGCGCGCAATGCGCCTGTCGTTGCTATAGCAGCCGAGCTGCCGGCGGCGAAGGTCTGACGGCATTCGGCGGACACCCTGACGCAGCCATGAAGGGCGCTGCTCCGGCGCGGCCGCTGGCTAGCGCGGAACTATGTTGAAACCGCGGAGGCGCGTGACCACAACCTGAAAGTCGTTCCGAACGACTGGTTTCAACGCTGATTTTCGCTATATTTGGGCCAAGAGCTGGAAATCGAGCCATGTACCGCGCCGTCACCCGCCGGATCGAAGTGACCGTTGAGCCCAATTATCTGCCGGAGCGTTCCTCGGCGGAGAACCGGCAGTATTTTTGGTCCTACACCGTGGTGATCACCAATTCGGGCGAAGAAACCGTCAAGCTGCGCACCCGGCATTGGGTGATCACCGACGCCTCCGGCCGAACCCAGGAAGTGCGCGGCGAAGGCGTGGTCGGCGAACAGCCGGTGCTCGCACCGGGCGAACGGTTCGAATATACCAGCGGCGTCCCCCTCCCGACCGCCTCCGGCTTCATGGCCGGCCGCTACCAGATGGAAACCGAAGCGGGCGAAAAGTTCGAGATCGACGTCCCGCCGTTTTCGCTGGACAGCCCGGAAGGGAAGCGGACTCTGAATTGATCGTGCGCGCGTAGCCTGGGTTGAGCGGAGCGAAACCCAGGTGAGACTCCGCATGTAGTGATGATGCGTTTCGCCTTCGGCTCAACGCATCCTACGACCTACTCACTACTTGTTGGTCGCCTCTGTTTCCGTCGCACCCGCGTCCGACTCCACCCCCGCCTCTTGCGGCGTGAACTCGTACACCGATGAGCAGAACTCACAGGTCACCACGACCTTGCCGTCCTTGACCATGTCGGCGCGGTCCTGCGGGGCGAAGCGGGCGAGCATGCGGGAGACGGCGTCGCGTGAGCACGAGCATTCCGCCTTGATCGGCAGCGACGAGAACACGCGCACGCCGCGTTCGTGAAACAGCCGATACAGCAGCCGTTCGCCGGACAGATCCGGATCGATCAGTTCGACGTCCTCGACGGTCGCGATCAGCGACTGGCCTTCGACCCAGGCGTCGTCCTCATCGACGGTGTGAACCTGGGTGCCTTCCGGCGCATCGCCGGGATGCAGATCGGCCTGGCGCGCGCGCTCCGGGGACTTCGGCAGGAATTGCAGCAGCATGCCGCCGGCGCGCCAGTGATGCCGGCCGCCCTCGCCGCCGCGCCACTCTTCGCCGACCGCGAGCCGCACCTTGGTGGGGATCTGCTCGGAGCGCAGGAAGTACTCGTGCGCCGCTTCCTCCAGGCCGCCGCCGTTGAGCGCCACGAGGCCCTGATAGCGCCGCATGTCGGGGCCCTGATCGATCGTCATCGCCAGATGGCCGTTGCCGAGCAACGCGCCGGAGCTGAGGCCGGGCTCGAGCTTGGCCTCGTCATAGCGCGCATAGGCACGCAGCCGGTCGGGCGCCTGGAAGTCGACGATCAGGAACGACACCGGGCCGTCGGTCTGGGTCTGCAAGATGAAGCGGCCGTCGAACTTCAGCGACGAGCCGAGCAGCGTCGCGAGCACGATCGCTTCGCCGAGCAGCTTGGCGACCGGCACCGGATAGGCGTGCTTGGCGAGCAGCTCGTCGAGCGCCGGGCCGAGCTTGGTCAGCCGGCCGCGCAGATCGAGCGGGCCGACTTCGAACGGCAGCACGCTGTCGTCGATCGGCACCGCAGACGGCGCGCGCACGGAGGGCATCTCGGGGGTGGTCGGATCGCGGGCTTGTGAGGTCATGGGCGCTTATCTGGGGGCGAGAGGCGGAGATCGGAAGGGCCGGAC
>NZ_QTKI01000599.1:0-2018 GCF_010820945.1 Rhodopseudomonas sp. BR0C11 | reverse complement strand
GGTCACGCCCATCACCTGGGCGATCGACGAGGTCTTCGGCACCATGGTCGGATGCACACGCTGCTCGATGCCCTTGGCGGTGCGGACCGCGACGCCGAGCAGCTTGACCCGGTAGCCGAGATCATCGGCCGCGCGGAGATCCTCCGGCGTGATCGAGCGGATGCCTTCGACGTAAACCGAGCTCTCCGATACCTTGGTGCCGAATGCGAGGCTGGCCAGGATCGCCAGCTTCTGCGCGGTGTCGTGGCCGTCGATATCGAAGGTCGGATCGGCTTCGGCGTAGCCGAGCCGCTGGGCGTCGGCGAGGCAGTCGTCGAACGACAGCCCCTCCTGCTCCATCCGGGTCAGGATGTAGTTACAGGTGCCGTTGAGAATGCCGTAGATCCGGTCGATGTCGGTGCCGGCGAGCCCCTCGCGCAGCGTCTTTATCACCGGGATCGCGGCGCCGACGGCGGCCTCGTAGTTCAGCGCCGCGTGGTGCTTCTCGGCGAGCGACGCCAGCTTGAGGCCGTGCTTGGCGATCAGCGCCTTGTTGGCGGTGACCACTGCCTTGCCGGCAGCCAGCGCCGCCTCGATCGCCGGACCGGCGGGATCGCCGGCGCCGCCGATCAGTTCGACGAAGCAGTCGACCTCGGGATCGGTGGCGATCGCCAGCGGGCTCTTGGCCCACTTGATGCCGGACAGATCAAGCCCGCGCTTCTTCGCCTTGGAGCGCGCGGTGACCGCGACCACCCGCACGGGGCGGCCGCAGCGAGCGGACAAGGTCCGCTCCTGCCGTTCGATGACGCGGACGACTTCGGCACCCACGGTGCCGAGACCCGCAATACCCACTCTGAGTGGCGCGACCATGACGCGCTGACCTGCTGCCGGAACCGGCGTTTCTTGGGGAAGAACCCGGAGGCCGGCGGGCGGCCCCCAATGACGGGCCTATCGCTGAGCAGCGAGAGGCACGACGTTGTGCAACGTTTCGACGCCGCTTTCAAGGAAGCGCCGGACGCCGCGCGCCGCCTGGCGGATGCGCTGCTCGTTTTCCACCATCGCGATGCGGACGAAGCCCTCGCCGTGCTCGCCGAAGCCGACGCCGGGCGACACCACGACACCGCACTTCTCCACCATCAGGGTGGCGAACTGCATCGAGCCGATCTCGCGGAAGGCCGGCGGCAGCGGCGCCCAGGCGAACATCGACGCCGACGGCGGCGGGATGTCCCAGCCGGCGCGGCCGAAGCTCTCGACCAGGATGTCGCGGCGCTTCTTGTAGGTCTCGCGCATCTCCTTGATGCAGTCGTCCGGACCGTTCAGCGCGGCGGTGGCCGCGACCTGGACCGGGGTGAAGGCGCCGTAATCGAGATACGACTTCACGCGGGCCAGCGCGGCGATGATGCGTTCGTTGCCGACCGCGAAGCCCATCCGCCAGCCGGCCATCGAGAACGTCTTCGACATCGAGGTGAACTCGACGGTGACGTCCATCGCGCCCGGCACCTGCAGCACCGACGGCGGCGGATTGTTGTCGTCGAAATACACTTCCGCGTAGGCCAGATCCGACAGGATCATGATCTCGTGCTTCTTCGCGAACGCCACCAGATCCTTGTAGAAGTCGAGGCTGGCCACATAGGCGGTCGGGTTCGACGGATAGCAGGCGATCAGCGCGATCGGCTTGGGGATCGAATGGATGATCGCCCGCTCGGCCGCGGCGAAGAAATCCGGGGTCGGCTCGGACGGCACCGAGCGGATCACGCCGCCCGCCATCAGGAAGCCGAAGGCGTGGATCGGATAGCTCGGGTTCGGGCACAGCACGACGTCGCCGGGGGCGGTGATCGCCTGGGCGACGTTGGCGAAGCCTTCCTTGGAGCCGAGGGTCGCGACCACCTGGGTGTCGGGGTTCAGCTTCACGCCGAATCGGCGATCGTAATAAGCGGCCTGGGCCCTACGGAGACCGGTGATACCGCGGGAGGCGGAATAGCGGTCGGTGCGCGGCTTGCCGAGGGTGTCCTTCAGCTTCTCCAGGACGTGCGGCGGAG
>NZ_QTKI01000060.1:0-17287 GCF_010820945.1 Rhodopseudomonas sp. BR0C11 | reverse complement strand
GTACAGCCGGACGTCGGAAATCACCAGCGCGCCGGCCTTGAGCTTCGGCCAGGACGGCTTGATCGCGATCTTGTCCAGCAGAACCAGATGGTCGAATTCGATCGGCAGCGGATAATCGACCTCGCCATGGGCGACGACGAGGTCGGCATTGCAGAAGCCGCCGCGCGAGGTCGGCTCATAGGTCTGCGACTGCGCGACGTGGCGGCCTTCCAGCGCCAGCGCGTCGGCGAGCAGCTTGGCGCTGAGCAGCAGGCCCTGGCCGCCGGTGCCGCCGAAGCGCAATTCGATGCGGGATGTCGACATAGCTGGTCTCCCCGTCACTTGGCGGCGCGCGCTGCGGCGGCGGCACGCAGCGCCGCGCCGTATTCCGGCCGATTGTTCTGGGCCAGAATGCCGGTCGGCAAATCGGTCGAACGGAACGGCTCGTCGACGCTGTCGCGATACGCGCTCGGGCGCATCTCGCTCTTCTGCCGCAGCACCATCTCGGCCGAGGAGCCCATGTCGTTCTTGCGGCCGTAGACTTCGGTGCAGTCCGACACCACTTCGACGAAGGCAAAGCCCGGATGCTGCAGGCCGGCCTTGATCAGCTCTTTCAGCTTCGGCACGTGCCGGGTGACTTCGCGTCCGACGAAGCCCGCACCGGCGGCGGTCGCCAGCGCGCAGGCGTCGAAATTCGGCTCGGAATTGCCATGCGGCGTGGTGGTGGTCAGCCGCGTCTCCGACGTGGTCGGCGACACTTGACCGCCGGTCATGCCGTAGATCTCGTTGTTGAGCATCAGGCAGGTGAGCTTGAGATTGCGGCGGCAGGCGTGGATCAGATGATTGCCGCCGATCGCCAGACAGTCGCCGTCGCCGGAGATCACCACGACGTGCAGGTCGGGTCGCGCCAGAGCGAGACCGGTCGCATAGGCCAGCGGGCGGCCGTGCGTGGTGTGGAAGGTGTTGGCGTCGATATAAGCCGACAGCCGTCCAGCGCAGCCGATGCCCGACACCACCGCGAGCTTGTCGCGGTCGATATTCAGCTCGTGGATCGCCCATAGCAGCGCGCGCAACGCCATGCCGTGGCCGCAGCCCGGGCAGAGAAAGTGCGGCATCATCTCCTTGCGAAGATAATCGCGGACGTCGAAATGCGGCGCGTCGCGGAACATCTCAGACCTCCGAAGTGAGCTTGGTAGCAGCGGCTGCGATCTGCGCCGGCGTAATCGGTTCACCGCTGATCAGATGCAGGCCTTCGACGCGGCGGTCGCGAAGCTGACGCTCGATCTCGAGCCGCAGCTGGCCGATGTTGAGCTCCGGCACCAGGATCGCCTTGGCGTTCCGGGTCGCCTCGCGCAGCGCGATCTCCGGGAATGGCCACAGCGTGACCGGGCGGAACAGCCCGACCTTCTTGCCTTCGGCGCGGCAGGCATCGACCGCGCGACGAGCCGCGCGGGCGCTGATGCCGATCGCAACAATCACCACCTCGGCGTCTTCGCAGCGCACGGCTTCGTAGCTGTCGATCAGATCGCGATGCCGGTCGAGCTTGGCATAAAGCCGGCCGAGATTCCGCGTCACGGTCTCAGGGTCCTGGCTCGGGAAGCCGGTCTCGCTATGCGTCAGGCCGGTGGTATGGGTGCGATAGCCGTCACCCGGACGCGGCATCGGCGGCACCAGATCGGCATCGGCCGCGTAGGGCTTGTAAGCCTCGCGCGGGCCGCTCGCCCATTTGCGGGTCGCGTGCACCGACGTGCGGCCGCCAAGCGCCACGGTCTCGGACGACTGCGCGATCACCTGGTCGTACAGCAGGATCACCGGCGTGCGGCACAGCTCGGCAAGATCGAAGGCGCGAATGGTCTCGTCGTAGATCTCGCGTGCCGAGGCCGGCGCCAGCACGATCATCGGATAGTCGCCGTGGCTGCCGTAGCGGGTCTGGAAGATGTCAGCCTGCGACGGCCGCGTCGGCATGCCGGTCGACGGACCGCCGCGCATCACGTTGACGATCACACAGGGAATCTCGGCGCCGGCAGCGTAACCGATATTTTCCTGCTTCAGCGAAAAGCCGGGGCCGGAGGTCGCGGTCAGCGATTTGACGCCGCCCATCGAGGCGCCGACGACCGCGGCCATCGCAGCGATCTCGTCTTCCATCTGGATAAACACGCCGCCAGCTGCCGGCAGCATGGTCGACAGCCGCTCGGCAATTTCCGACGACGGGGTGATCGGATAGCCGGCGAAAAACTTGCAGCCGGCGTCGATTGCGCCCTGGGCACAGGCGGCGTTACCGGACAGCAGCTTGGCAGCAGCGGCTTTGGGGACGTGACGATCCGGCGCGTTCATTGCGCGGCCTCCATCGCGGGCGCTTCAGTGTCGAGATGGACTCGGATCGCGAAATCCGGGCACAGCCATTCGCACAGCCGGCAGCCGGTGCATTTTTCCGGCGCCACCAGTTCGACGACGCGGTCGGCATTGAGCTTCAGACAGCGCTCGGGACACAGCTTGACGCAGATCTCGCAGCTCTTGCACCAGGCATCGGTGATCTCGAGCCGGGGCTGATATGGCGTATGCGCCGGTGCCGCCGCAGGCGCAGCATCGGCGGACGGCGACTCGCTCTTGGCGTCCGCAATCCAGTTGCGGCCGAGTTCGAACGCGGCCGAATTCACCGCAATTGTCTTCTTCGGCACGAAGGCGGTGACGGTCTTTTCCCACTCCGGCAGCGCGAATTCGAGCACGGTCGACAACGCACCGAGCAACACGACGTTGGCGGCGCGCTCGTTGCCGAGTTCCTCGGCCATCTTGGTGGCATCGATCGCGTAGGCTTCGGACACGTAGGCCGCGACTTGTTCGGCGGTCTCGGTCGAGTAACGCATCGGCGCGCCGGGACGGCGGCTGAGGCAGGCGAACGGCGGCACGATCCGCTTGGTGTCGCAGATGAACACGCCGGTGTCGCGCTTCAGATGCGGCAGCCAGCGCAGGCCCTCGGCCCATTCCAGCGCGATCAGCACGTCGGCCTCGCCCTTGGCGATGGTCGGCGACCAGACCCGCGGCCCGAACCGGACGTGGCTGAACACGGTGCCGCCACGCTTGGCCATGCCGTGCACTTCGCTCTGCTTGACCTCGTAGCCGTGCGCCTGCGCCAGCGACGCCAGCACCTTCGACACCATGATCACGCCCTGGCCGCCGACGCCGACGATCAGCACATTGGTGGGCTCCGCCAGCGCCGCGTTGAACGCCACCGGCTCACTCTCCGCATTCACTGCGATGTTGCTCTGCTCGTTCATTGCGTCACCGCCGGGCTCGCGATCTTGATGCAGTCGATGGTGCAGACCTGGGCGCACAGCGTGCAGCCGATGCACAGCGCCGGATCGATCTTCACCCGGTGCCGCCCTTCGAACCACTCATCGCTCCAGGTCAGAGCCGGGCAGCCGAGATTCATGCAGGACTGGCAGGCGGTGCACTGGCTGGTGATGATTTCCAGCGGCGGCCCCTTGATCTTGATCGGATCGAGCACGCACGGCCGGTTCGAGATCAGCACCGCGACGCCGCGATAGTTGATTGCCTCGCGGAGCGCCTGATGGGTGGCGGCGAGATCGTAGGAGTCGACCTTCTTCACCCATTTGACGCCGCAAGCCTTGATCAGCGCCTCGTAGTCGACCTGCGGCGCGGGTTCGCCCCGCAACGTCTTGCCCGTGCCGGGATGCTCCTGACCGCCGGTCATCGCCGTGATGTGATTGTCGAGCAGCACCACGGCGATATTGGCTTGGTTGTAGACCGCGTCGATCAGCGCCGGCAGGCCGGCGTGCAGGAAGGTCGAGTCGCCGATGGTGGCCACCACCGGCTTGGTCTCGCCGGCCTTCGCCATGCCGATGGCGTTGCCGATCGAAGAGCCCATCGCGACGCAGGTGTCGATGCCGCGCAGCGGATCGAGCACCGCCAGCGTGTAGCAGCCGATGTCGCCGGCGACACGGGCGCCGGAGGCGCGCACCGCCATGAAGCTCGACGTATGTGGGCAACCGGCGCACAGCACCGGCGGACGCACCACCGGCTCCGGCACCCATGCGTTGTAGGACGGCGGTGCCGGCAATAGGCCGGCCTGAACGAACCCAGCGCGGACAACTTCGGGCGAGAACTCGCCGGCACGCGGAAACAGCCGCTTGCCTTCGACCTTGATGCCGAGCGAGGCGACCTCTTTCTCGATGATCGGCTCGAGCTCCTCGACCACGAACACCTGCTCGACCGACGCGCAGAATTCGCGCAGCAGCGTGTCGGGCAACGGCCAAGAGGCGCCGAGCTTCAGCACGGTCGCGTTCGGCAGCACTTCGCGGAGATAAGGATAGCAGGTGCCGGCGGTGATGACGCCGAACTTGGTATCGCCCCTCTCGATCCGGGTGATGTCCGCGGTGGCGAGATAGTCCTTCAGCTTGGTTTCTCGCTCGAGCACGAACAGATGCCGGCCGCGGGCATGCGCCGGGATCATCACGTTCTTCGACGGGCGCTCCAGGAAGACGCGCGCCGGCACTTCGACGCGCTCGCCCACCGACACCGTGCTGCGGGTGTGGGACAGACGCGTGGTGCTGCGCACAATCACCGGCGTATCGAACTGCTCGGAGATCTCGAACGCCAGCTTGGTGAAGTCGTAAGCTTCCTGCGCGTCGCTTGGCTCCAGCACCGGGATATTGGCGAGCTGGCCGTAGATCCGGCTATCCTGTTCATTCTGCGAAGAGTGAATGCCGGGGTCGTCGCAGACGATCAGCACCAGGCCACCGTTCACGCCGATATAAGTCGCGGTCATGAAGGCGTCGGCCGCCACGTTGAGGCCGACATGCTTCATCGCGCACAGCGCGCGGCTGCCGGCGAATGACGCGCCCATCGCGACGTCGAGCGCGACCTTTTCGTTGGTCGACCACTGCGCGTGCAGATCCTCGACCGGATAGGTCGCAAGATTCTCGAGAACCTCGGTGCTGGGCGTACCAGGATAAGCAGCCGCGACACGCACACCGGCTTCCCACGCGGCCCGCGCGATCGCCTCGTTACCGGTGAGCGGGCGAAGCTCTTTGGCTTCGGCCTTTAGAGCGGTGGCGGCTTGCCAAGGTGTATGCATCACGAGCTCCCCCCAAGCGCACGCCGCTGCGGCGATTAGAACTGCTGTAAAGGGGCTCTCTTTCCCAAATTTACCTTCGGTCGTATTTGCGCTAAGTCAACGGGCTCGACAGTTATCGATCAGCATGATCACTACGCGTTTGCGGTAGTGCTTTTGTGCTGAGTCAATTCTGTGCAGTGCAGCGACGATTACTGCTACGCAAGAGCGGATTGCCAAGGCGATCGCGTGGATAGTTGGACTTTAGACGAACAGTGAGGACGGCATGACGACGACGGCTCCGGACAGCGTCCAGAACACCCCGGCTCCGAGCAAACCGGCGCCGGAGCGCGGACCGGACAAGCACGTCGAAGCGCGGATGGCACGGATCGAAGCCGCGGTACAGCGCATCCAGCTGGTCATCGTGATGGGCGTCGGTGTCGGCGCGATCCTGTGGTGCCTTGATCTTGCGACGCAATTGATGCCCTTCCCGCCGTCGGCCGCTTGGTACTACGGCGGTCAGGCGGTCGCGGCGCTGATCGGCATGGGCATTGCGTATGCGGTGGCCAAGCTGATCGGCTACCCGTTGGAAGTTCTGAAGCGGGCCTGACCGACCGCCATCGCGGTGCGCGGATTTAGCACCCCTCGGCCTTGCCGCGACGCGGCGTCATCGGCGCGTAAATCTGCTAGGATACCGCGGGCGGTGAGCTTCTTTCGCCCGCGTGGGACACAATGCGTCGAGTTCTCAAGAAACCTGCGGCCAAGCCGAGCCCCGGCCTGGCCCATGACATTGTTCTGTCGCAAGACGCCGGCAGCGGCGAGGCATTCCGAGCCATTGCGACCGAATTGCTACGCCTGATCGCCGCGCAGCAACCTAAGGTGCGGCGACGCGATCCGACCGGCGTTCACCAGATGCGGATCGGCTTGCGGCGGATGCGGGCCGCGATCTCGGTGTTCGCCGAGCTGATCGACGGCCGCGACACCCAGCGGATGAAGCGCGAGCTGAAGTGGCTGGCCGGACGGCTGGCTCCGGCGCGCGACCTGCACCTCCTGGAAGTCAAAATTAAGAGCGCTCAGCTCGGCACCGGTTCGCCGGCCTTCCTGAAGCGGCTCGGCTCGGACCGCGGCGCCGCGTTCGACAGCGCCAGCGCCACCGTCGAGCTGCAGCGCTTCCGCGAGCTCTTGGACGATCTGAAGCGCTGGATCGAGGCGGGCGAATGGACCAAGGCGGCGGCCGGCGCGGACCGCCCGTCAGCGGTCGCATTCGCCGAACAGGTGCTGGCCCGCCGCGCCCGCAAGCTCAACAAGCGCCTGGAGAAGCTGGAGCAGCTCGATGACGAGGAGCGGCATCGGGTCCGGATCGCCGCCAAGAAGCTGAACTACGCGATCGGCTTCTTCGAAAGCCTGTTCGACGGCAGGGCCGGCAAGCGGCTGGAGCGGTTCCGGAAGCACCTGAAGAAGCTGCTCGACGCGCTCGGCGCCCTCAACGACGTCGCCGTGCACCGCAAACTCGCCGGCAAATTCAACCGCCGCGCCAAGGACAAGCTGGACCCCGACGCCGCCCGGCAGCTCGCCGACCTTGATGATGCCGAGATCAGACAGCAGATGAAGGCGGCCGCCAAGGCCGCCGCCAAGCTTGCGGAGGACCCGCTTTTCGGCGATTGACGGCGATCGAGCCGCGCTGAAGGATACGATGCAGCCAGATCCCCACCCTCTCGTCGAGGCGGCGACCAGCACCTCACGCTTCGCGGTGACGCGGCGCTGGCTGACGCGGGTATCCGAATGGTCGGCCAAGGCGACGTTCCGGATCAAACGCGGCACGCCGGCGGTGACGATTGCCGAACTCGGCAAGAGCTGGGAACTGACCGAAGCGCAACGCACCGTCCTGCTGCAGCTCGGCGAGACCAAGCCGGGCGCCGCGTTCATCGACGAGAAGGTCGCCAACATCAACCGCGCCGCGTTCCACCGTTCGGCCTTCGTGCTGAATGCGGTGACGCATCTGATCTTCGTCGACCTCGCCGCACAGCTCTTGCTGTCGGTGTGGGAATTGAAGGCGGTGCTGGTCGCGCTCAATCTGCTGCTGGCGCTGATCGCGCATTTTCAGATGCGCGAGAATTATCGGGCGCTGCTCGCCGGCCCGCGACAACTGCCGAAGAAGCGCCGGCTGCTCGGGCTGCTGCGTAATCCCCGTTACAACAAAGCGGTGAAGAAGAGCTCCCGGCCCTATGCGCGCAGCGCCTGGAAAGAGCAGACGCTGTACCGCACCGCGTACTTCGCCAACGCGGTGATCATCTTCCTCGGCTCGCAATTCATTCTGCCTGCAGAGCGACTGATCTTCCCGTTCGGATTCCTGGTCGGCAAGATCACCGGACTGATCACCACCATCGTGGTGTTCTTCGACGGCTGGCGCGGCATCCGCGCCGGCGACGACGCCCGCCTCGCGCGCGAGCGCGAGGTCTCGGTGTACCGCAACCTCAAGATCTGAGAGCGCTACGCGTCTTCCCCGTCACTGCGAGAACCAAAGCGACGGCACCTCAGTGATGCTCAGCTTCGCTCTTGCCCCAGGTCAGGAATAGGCCGATGTCGCCTGGGATGCCGTCGGGGAAATCGACCACGCGGGCCTGCAGCACGAAGCCGTGCGGGCGCAGTTCCGACTTCCACCGCAAGTAAATGTCGGCGGCCATGCCGCGCAGTGTGGACGGCCATTCCGGATCGGGCGCATTCACGGCGCGGCCGTGATCGGTGCACAGCTCTGCCGGAAACCGCAACAACAGGCTTTCCTGCTCGCCCTTCTTGGCGGCGGATCGTGCGTTGCGCAGCAGCTTCTGCCAGGTCTCGTCGGTCAGATGCGAGGCCAGCATGTCGCTGGCGAGACGGTGATGCTTCTCGTCCGCCAGCTCCTTGGCATGTTTTCGCTTCTCGTCTTCTTCGTGCTCGTGCTCGAGCCCCAGCTCGCGGAACGCCGAGGCGGAGAGATCGTCGGCCGCCGGATCATGCGGCGGCGGAGCCGGCGGCGCGACGGGACGGCTCAGTGCCGCGAGCTTGTCGGACGGCGTCGGCCAGGCGTTCGGATCGTCGTGCACGGGATCAGCTCCGGTGTGATTGAGCCCAGTCATGGTCTTGAGCAGGTCGGCGCGGCTGACGATGCCGACGATGCGGCCAGCACGCACCACCGGCACCCGCTTGATCCGCTTCTCGACCAACAGGTCGGCGATGTCGGCGAGTGCCGTGGTTTCTTCGACCGTCACCACCGGGCCGACCATGACGTCCTTGGCGGTGCGGGTATCGGACTTCAGGAATCGGACGTAGTCCGGATGCACCGCCTCGCCTTCCGACAGCATCTGCAGCCACCAATCGTGACGCGCTTCGCGATCGCTATCGGCACGCGGCATCAGGTCGCCCTCGCTGACGATACCGAGCGGCACCCCGGCGCCGTCGATCACCGGCACGGCGCTGATGCCATGCTTGAGCAGCGTCTCGGCGATAGCGTGGACGGGCGTGTCGGGCTGCACCGTCACGATGGCGGTGGTCATCACGTCTGCTGCCTTCATGGGAATCTCTTCGAACGTTGCGGGCTATCGAATGATATGCGGCGTATATGGCGGTCTGATGCGCGATCTACGCGGGACGGCTTTGCCGCGTCACAGCTGGTTTTTGCGAATCTCCGTCAAGCAACCGCCATATTCCGCTGTGCGCTCAGCTTCGGAAAGCTGCAGATAGGGCATTGATCGCGGTCGATCGACGCAGAGCCGACAGGCCGCACCGACATTGGACATTCGACCATAGAGAAAGCCGGGCCGCACTCGGCAAATGACGAGGTATTAATCGTCAACCCTAACAAATTGCGGTGCTTTCTGCCGCGATGACGTCACGACCCCTGCCGTGCTACATCTCGA
Source organism: Rhodopseudomonas sp. BR0C11 (assembly GCF_010820945.1). Taxonomy (NCBI): domain Bacteria; kingdom Pseudomonadati; phylum Pseudomonadota; class Alphaproteobacteria; order Hyphomicrobiales; family Nitrobacteraceae; genus Rhodopseudomonas; species Rhodopseudomonas sp. BR0C11. Next base: position 8,341 of record NZ_QTKI01000060.1, on the reverse strand, counting down.
CCGACGGCGCCTGAGCGGTTTTGACATACCTCAACGCACCGTTGCATATGCGTGTTCATTTGATTTTCGACAATGCAGCTTGCGGCAGGCGAAACCTATACACCTCGCGCCGGCCTGCCCTGAATGGAAAGACGTAACATGGAGTATCTCTCCGCGCTCGGTCCACTGCTGATACTCATGTTGTTCGGTGGTGGCTTCGTGATCGCAGCGTATCTCACCTTCGACGATATGCGTTCCCGTGGCGGTTCGTTCGATGCCGCTTCCTTCGTCACCGCAATCCGCTCGACGGTCGATCGCGTCCGCGCGCTGCCGACGACGACGCTGATCATGATCGGCGCGGTCGTGGTCGCGGCCCTGTTCGTCTATCTGGTGTCGGCGAGCGGCTACTATGCCCGCCCGGCCGCCGTGGAAACCAGCGCCGCCCCGGCTGCGGTCGAAACCGCTGCAACGCCGGCCCCCGAGGCCGCTGCGCCCGCTCCGGCGGCAAAGACTACTCCGGCGCCCGCGCCTGCCACCAAGGCCCCCGCCGCCGACAAGCAGGCCGCTGCTGCGGCCCCGGCGGCGATCGCCGCGGTGCGTAACGTCACCTCGACCAGCTGCGCCTCGGACGGCTGCCCGGTGACCTGCGCGGCCAACGAGACCCTGACCTCGGCCTATTGCGTCAACGGAGGCGCCGCCAAGCTCGCCGACCAGCTCACGGTCAAGGACGGCTCGGTGACGGCGAAGTGCAGCCCGAGCGCCAGCGCCATCAAGGTCGCCTGCGCCCGCAAGTGATCTGGGGGCGCGCCCGATCGGATCGGGACAGCACCCAGCCAATCGAGCCCGGCTTCGCGCCGGGCTTTTTGTTGTTCGGCGCTGAGTCCGCCGAAGCCCCGTCATCCGATGGGCCGGGGGATTGGATTGATCGTCGCCTGACGTGACGACAGTCGTATTGTGCGGACGGCCCAGCGCCCGAACCATCACCGTGCAGCCGCAGACCAGCCCGCGACTGCACGGTAGAAGAAGCTAAACCGCAGCGTTGATGATCTGCAGCTGGGTGAATTCCGCCAAGCCTTCCTCGGCGAACTCGACGCCGATCCCCGACTGTTTGGCGCCCCCGAACGGAATGTGGGGCGCCATGTCGAGGTGTTTGTTGATCCACACCGTGCCGGCCTCGAGCCGGTTGGCCACCGCATAGGCGCGGTCGGGATCGGATGCCCACACCGAGGCGCCGAGACCGTAGCTGGTGCCGTTGGCGCGCCGGATCACGTCGTCGGATTCGGAATATTTGATCACCGGCAGCACCGGGCCGAACTGCTCCTCGTCGACCAACCGCGAGCCTTCAGCGATATCGCGGACGATGGTCGGCTGGATGAAGTACCCAGGCCGGTCCATCACGTCGCCGCCCGCGATCACCTTGCCGTTCCGCTTGGCGTCGTCGAGGAAGCCTTTGACCTTCTCGTACTGCATCTTGTTCTGCAGCGGGCCGAGCTTTGTGCCCTGCTTTAGGCCGTCATCGACCACCGCAGTATTGGCGAGCGTTGCAAGTTCGTTGCAGATCTCGTCGTACACCGCCTCATGGACATAGAGCCGCTTGATCGCCAGGCAGACCTGCCCGCTGTTCTGGAACGCGCCCTCGAAAATGCCGGGTGCGACTTTCTTCGGGTCGACGTCGTCCAGCACGATCGAAGCGTCGTTGCCGCCGAGCTCCAGCGTGATGCGCTTCAACGTCTGCGCGGCGCTCGCCATCACCTTCTGGCCGGTCGCGGTCGAGCCGGTGAACGAGATCTTGCGCACGTCGGGATGCCGGGTCAGGGCATCGCCAAGGTCATTGGCGTCGGCAATGACGTTGAGCACGCCGGGCGGCAGGATGTCCTTGACCAGCTCGGCGAATTTCAGCGTCGACAACGGCGTGGTCGGCGCCGGCTTCACCACCAGCGTATTACCGGCCAGTAGCGCCGGCGGCAGCTTGAAGCCGAGGATCAGGAGCGGGTAGTTCCAAGGAATGATCGCGCCTACGACGCCGAGCGGGCGGCGATGGGCTTCGACTCGGCGGCCGTTGCCATCTTCGATCACCCGCATCGGCAGCTCGAGCGAGCCGAGATAGCGGAAAAAGGCGGCCATCCCGAGCACTTCGCCGGTGGCGTCGCTCAGCGGCTTGCCCTGCTCGCTGGTCAGCAGCCGTGCCAGATCTGCGGCGTTGGCCTCAAGGACGTCCGCCATCCTGGCGATCAGTTGCCGCCGCTGCTCGATCGGCGTTGCAGCCCAGGCCGGGAACGCCGCCTTGGCCGCGGCTACCGCTCGGTCGAGCTGGGCATGTGACGCCCGAGGGCATTCGGCCAGAATTTCTTCGGTGGCCGGATTCAGCACCGGCATCGTCGCATCACCGGCAACGAGCTGGCCGTCGATCAATAAACTGAATGGCTGCATGGACGCCTCCCTGGTTTGCCCTTGTGGGCTTCGTTATATTCAGATGAATATCACGGTATCGACATCCGATCCAGAGGCGGTGCCCGTTTGGTTAGATGTCGTCGGATGCGCTCCGAATGAGAAGGCAGAGAGACTGGATGGTCGAGAAGAGCTATCTGAAGTTCGCCAGCGAGGCCTTGACCAATTGCTCGGTCTCGGCCGACGGCGCCACAGTTTTGCTGGGGTTCAAAGATTCGAAGGGGCGGGACGCGAGTTTGGAGCTGCCGCTGGCGCAAGCCGGCTCTCTGGCAATGACGTTGCCGTCACTGATCGAGCACGCCGTGCGCAGGCACTTCCGCGACAGCTCGCTCCGTTACTCCTACCCGTTAGAATCGTGGCAGATCGAGAGATCGAGCGATCCCGAAACCGGCATGGTGACGCTCAGGACCAAAGACGGTTTCAGCGTCTGCTTTTCGATGCCTGTGGCGCTGCAGAGCGACCTCGGCCACGCGCTGACATCTCCACCCCAGATCGACGCTCCGACCCTGGCGAACTAGGACAGGTCAACACCACTCCGGTCGCTCGATCAGCTTTTTGCTCTTTGGCCCTTGGCGATATCCGACCGGAGCGACACGAGATGCGGCTTCGCGGCTGCGGTGGCGGCATGTTCGATCATCCGATAGCGCTCAATCAGCAACTTGCCGAACGCCGTGAGCGAAGCGCTGCCGCCGTTCTTGCCGCCGGTCTGGCGCGCGACCGCGGGCTGGCCGCATATCTGGTTGACCTCGTCGACGAGATCCCAAGCGCGCTTGTACGACATGGCCATGGTCCGACCGGCCGCAGCGATCGATCCGCAAGCCTCGATCCGCTCCAGCAGTTCGATCTTGCCGGGACCAATCCGCCCCTCCGGATCGAAGTCGATCCGGATGCTGAGGGTCGGAAGAGATTTCGAACGAGATGGCGGCATGGATGTCCGGTCGCAGGAGGGACGCGATGACTGCCGCCGCAGCAGCGCGATCGGCGTCATGATCCTGTTACATCGATTGACGATAGCATGAAAAGGAGGGCGTCGATGATGCTGAGACACGCGGACGGAAGTGCGGGCGATGCGGACTACGGCCAGGTCGGTGTCCGCTACGCTGATTTCCGGCAGCCCGAGCCGCGGATTGCGGCGCAGATTTGCGACGCGCTCGGCGCGGCCAAGACCGTCCTCAATGTCGGAGCCGGCGCGGGCTCGTACGAGCCGACCGATCGCGACGTCACCGCCGTCGAGCCGTCGGCATCGATGCGAGCGCAGCGGCCCGCCCATCTGCCGCGAGCGATCGACGCATGCGCCGAAGCGCTGCCGTTCCCCGATCAGTCGTTCGACGCCGCGATGGCGACATTCTCCGTTCATCAATGGTCGGATCTGTCGCGTGGCCTTGCGGAAATTCGGCGGGTAACCCGCGGACCGATCGTGCTGCTTTCTTGCGACCCTGCAGAGGTACAGGCGTTCTGGCTGAACGACTACGCTCCGGAGGTGCTGGCCGTCGAAGCGCGGCGTTATCCGTCGGCCGCCGCCCTGGCCGACGGCCTTGGAACGCCGGTCGACCGGATCGCGGTGCCGATCCCGCTGCATTGCCGCGATGGCTTCAACGAGGCGTATTACGGCCGTCCGGAAATGCTGTTGCGACGCGATGCGCGCTCCGCGTGTTCTGCCTGGAGCTTCGTCGACGATGAGATCGCCGAGCAGGCGGTGGCTCGGTTACGCGGCGATCTGGAGACAGGCGCTTGGGACGAGGCCCATGGATCGCTCCGGACCCAGGCGGCCTATACCGGCTCGCTCTACCTGTTCGTATCAACCCCGATCGCTTAGCCGAGCGCCCGTGTGTCGATCCTTGCACGACGCGCTTACGATCGCGACGCCGAGCAAAGCGCCGCCCTGCTTTCGCAGGACGGCGCGCTGATGAGGTCAAGCATCTGAGGCGTGGAGGGACCGCTTAGTCGCCCTGTTTGTCGATATTCCAGAACACCGGAGTTGCCGGGCCGTAAACAACGCCGGTGAGTTCCTTGCGCCACACGCTCGGCGCGGTGTACTGGCCGAGCGGGATGTAGATCACCTGTTCGTACACTTCCTTCTGGATCTCTTCGGCGATCTTCTTCTGCTCCTCCGGCGAGTTCGCGCGCACGAACTTGTCGCGCAGCTCCTCGACCTTGGCGTCTTCCGCCCAGCCGAACCAGCCACCCTTCTTGCCCTGACCGCCGACCGAGACGTTGGCGACCGGATTGAGAATGTCGGGTCCGGCCCAGTTGGTGAAGAACATATTCCAGCCGCCTTCGCTCGGCGGCTTCTGGCTGGCGCGACGCGACACCACGGTCTGCCAGTCGGTGGCCTGGACGTCGACCTTGAAGCCGGCGTCACGCAGCAGCTGCGCAGCCACGATCGGCTGCGCCTTCAGGGTGACGACGTCGCCCGGCGCCATCAAGGCGATCGGCGTGCCGTCATAGCCGGACTCCGCGAGCAGCTTCTTGGCCTCGGCCATGCCGTTGCCCTTGACCAGCGTCTCGGAGCCGACGTCGGTTTCGAGCGGCGTGCCGCAACCGAACACGGCGCCGCACACCTTGTAGTACTTAGGATTGCCGACCAGCGCGTCGAGCACAGGCTTCTGGCTCATCGCCAGGAAGGCAGCGCGACGGACCTTGGGATTGTCGAACGGCGGATGCAGGAAGTTCATCCGGCCAAGGGTCTGGAAGCCGAGCGGGCTCAGCGTATCGATCGTCAGCTCCTTGTCCTGCGCCAGCACCGGCAACAGGTCGAACGACGGATTTTCGATGAAGTCGATGTCGCCCGACTGCAGCGCGTTCACCGCGGTCTGTGCATCCGGCATGGTGATCCACTCGACCCGGTCGACCTTCACCATCTTGCCGCCCGAGGTCCAGTCCGGCGCTTCCTTGCGCGGAATGTAATCCGGGTTCTTGACGTACACCGCCTTGACGCCGGGCTGGAACTCGGACGCCACGAACTTGAACGGGCCGGAGCCGATCTGCTCGGGGATCGGCTTGTCGGCCGGCGTCTCGGCGATCCGCTTCGGCATCATGAACGGCACCAGCGACGACGGCTTGCCGATCGACTCCAGCACCAGAGCGTAGGGCTCCTTCAGCTTCAGCGTGATGGTCTTCGGATCGGTTGCTTCGAGGCTGGCGGTGAACTGCATCAGCTTCTGGCCCATGCCGTCCTTCTGGCCCCAGCGCTTCAGCGAGGCGACGCAATCCTCCGCGGTGACCGGGGTGCCGTCGTGCCACTTCAGTCCGTCACGCAACGTGAACGTGTAGGTCAGCTTGTCGTCTGAGACTTTGTAGTCCGCCATCTGCGGCTGGACCTTGAACTTGGAGTCCATCGCCAGCAGCGTGTCGTAAACCATGTAGCCGTGGTCGCGGGTAATGTAGGCGGTGGTCAGGCCGGGATCGATGATACGCAGGTCGGAATGCATGACAGCGCGGATCGTCTTGGCATCGACGGCCGCAGGCAGCGTCATCGATGCCGCGAGCGCGAACGCCGGCACAGCGAATTTCGACGCAACGGCCGAGCGCATCCAACGCGGTGGATGGAACATTCGATTTCTCCTGACTTGAAACTGATCAGTCACAGATGATTGCTTGTGCAGGGCATTAAGTCTCCGGGCGCGGCGTCACGCGATCAGCGCATTGCCACATCCTGATAATCGAGACTTGCACTAAGTGTGCCAAGCGTCAATCATCCGGCTCGCGCTGCCGGGCGCTCGGCCGCGTAGTCGGCGGCGAAAATCTTTCGCTTTACAAAGCCGCCGGTAATCAGTCTCGTAATGCCACCAACAGAGAGTGCGCAATGAACCCAGCAAATCTCCCATTCGATTCCGATACGATGCTGCAAGGCCTGCGCGCCTGGGTTGAATGTGAGAGCCCGACCTGGGACACCGCCGCGGTGGAGCGCATGCTCGATCTCGCAGCGCGGGAGATGGCGATCATGGGCGCGACAATCGAGCGCATCGCCGGTCGCCAGGGCTTTGCCGGCTGCGTGCGCGCGCGCTTTCCGCATCCCAAGCAAGGCGAACCCGGCATCCTGATCGCCGGTCATCTCGACACCGTGCATCCGATCGGAACGCTGGCGAAGCTGCCGTTCCGCCGCGAAGGCAACAAGGCGTTCGGCCCCGGCATCTTCGACATGAAGGGCGGCAACTACCTGACGCTGGAAGCCATCAAGCAGCTCGCCCGCGCCGCGTTCACGACGCCGCTGCCGATCACCATCCTGTTCACGCCGGACGAAGAAGTCGGTACGCCGTCGACCCGTGACATCATCGAAGCCGAGGCGGCACGCAACAAATACGTGCTGGTGCCGGAGCCCGGACGCCCCGACAACGGCGTCGTCACCGGCCGCTACGCGATCGCGCGATTCAACCTGGAGGCGATCGGCAAGCCGAGCCACGCCGGCGCGACGTTGTCGTCGGGACGTTCCGCCATACGGGAAATGGCCAAGCAGATCCTGGCGATCGACGCGATGACCACGGAAGATTGCACCTTCAGCGTCGGCATCGTGCACGGCGGCCAATGGGTGAACTGCGTCGCCACCACCTGCACCGGCGAAGCGCTCAGCATGGCCAAGCGACAGGCAGATCTCGACCGCGGCGTCGAACGCATGCTGGCGCTGCAAGGCAGCAGCAGCGACGTCACCTTCAACGTGACGCGCGGTGTGACCCGCCCGGTGTGGGAGCCGGATGCCGGCACCCTGGCACTGTACGACAAGGCGCGCGCGGTCGCTGCGCAGCTCGGCGTCGGCCTGCCGCACGGCAGCGCCGGCGGCGGCTCCGACGGCAACTTCACCGGTGCAATGGGCATTCCCACGCTCGATGGTCTCGGCGTGCGCGGCGCCGACGCGCACACGCTGAACGAGCACATCGAGATCGACAGCCTCGCCGAGCGCGGCCGGCTGATGGCGGGACTGCTCGCGACGCTGGAGTGAGCGCGGACCTGTGCAAATCAGATCGCACCGGCTTGCAGCCCTGGCACGGGACTTGCTGAACTCCGAGGGTGATTTCGACGGCTTCAAGCGCAGGTGATGATGACGAACCGCATCTTCGGGATAAGTTTCGCTAATCGTCGATCCAAATCCATGATGGAGCGCCGATGCTCGGCTATCTGATCCGTCGTTTGCTGGCGGCCATCCCGGTGATGGGTGTGGTCGCACTGTTCGTGTTCCTGCTGCTGCGCCTGACACCGGGCGATCCCGCCGCGATCATTGCCGGCGACAGCGCCACCCCTGAACAATTGATGCGCATCCGCACGTCGCTCGGGCTCAACGAGCCGCTCTACGTGCAGTTCTTCACCTGGGTCGGACGGCTGCTGCATGGCGACCTCGGCGTCTCGCTGATCTCGCAGGTGCCAGTGCTGCAGATGATCGGCCAGCGTATCGAGCCGACCATCACGGTGGCGCTGTCGACCATCGTGCTGTCGGTGATCGTCGCGGTTCCGCTCGGCGTCGTCGCCGCGTGGAAACACGGCACCTGGGTCGATCGCTTCGTGATGGGCCTGTCGGTGATCGGCTTCTCGGTGCCGGTGTTCGTGATCGGCTATGTGCTGATCCAGATCTTCGCGATCGAGCTGCGCTGGCTGCCGGTGCAGGGCTTCCGCCCGATGGCGCGCGGCTTCGGCCCGTTCGCCGAGCGGCTGGTGCTGCCGACGCTGACGCTGTCCTTCATCTACATCGCGCTAATCGCGCGGATGACACGCGCGGCGATGCTTGACGTGCTCGGCGAGGATTATGTCCGCACCGCGCGCGCCAAGGGCATCACCGAGAGCCGCGTGCTGCTGCGCCACGCGCTGCGCAATGCGGCGGTGCCGGTGATCACCGTGATCGGCACCGGCTTTGCGCTGTTGATCTCCGGCGTCGTCGTCACCGAGAGCGTGTTCAACCTGCCCGGCATCGGCCGCCTCACTGTCG
>NZ_QTKI01000006.1:0-33423 GCF_010820945.1 Rhodopseudomonas sp. BR0C11 | reverse complement strand
AGTCTGGCCCGGATGCCGAGCAAGGCCCTCAGTTTGGCTTTCTTGCGGACGATTGCGATGCGTGACATCGTTGCCCCTCGACCCCCCGCAATCATCCTAGGTGGAAGGCTTCAAGAAGCCTTTCCTCGATTCATTACAATTTGAGCGAAGCCGGAACCGTGCACAAACTCGCAGCGTTGAGCGCGCCGCCAAGGTCGCCTTTCACCCGACGCCCACTGTCATCTGGAGCTTCAAGCCGATGAGCGCCGCCGATAATCTGGCTGCGGTCGAGGCCGAAATCGTCAATGCTTGCAAGGATGCACGGCGTGAGCGCAGCGAGGTGACGCTGATCGCGGTGTCGAAGACCTTCGAAGCGGACGCGATCCGCCCGGTGCTGTCGGCCGGCCAGCGGGTGTTCGGTGAAAATCGTGTCCAGGAAGCCAAGGGCAAGTGGCCAGCGCTGGTCGAAGAGTATCGCGGCACCGAACTGCACCTGATCGGACCGCTGCAGTCCAACAAGGCCAAGGACGCGGTTGCGCTGTTCGATGCGATCCACTCGGTTGACCGCGACAGCCTGTGCGAAGCCCTGAGCAAGGTGCTGCCGCAGGCCGGACGCAAGGTCGAGTTGTTCGTGCAGATCAACACCGGGGAAGAGCCGCAAAAGGCCGGCATTGCACCGCAGGATGCCGATGCCTTTCTGGTCGCGTGCCGTGAGCGTTGGGGGCTGACGATCGGCGGACTGATGTGCATCCCGCCAGTCGATGAAGCTCCGGCACCACATTTCGCGCTGTGCGCGAAGATCGCCAAGCGCAATGGACTTGCCAAGCTGTCGATGGGGATGAGCGCCGACTTCGCCACCGCGATCCAGTTCGGTGCCACCCACGTCCGGGTAGGGTCGGCGATCTTCGGACATCGCTGAACCGGCGAAGGCGAGGTGCCTCGATCAGATCGAAGCTCCCGCGCTCTGCGCAGATAACGGCAGGAAACCTCGGCTACCCGATCACGATCTTCGTGTTGGGGCCGAGCCGGGCCAGCAGGCGGGTGAGGTTCGGCCGGGTCATTGCCACACAGCCGGCGGTGGGGCCGAAATTATCGCGGGCCAGATGCAGAAACACCGCGCTGCCGCGGCCCGCGACGCGTGGCCGGGTGTTGTGGTCGATCTCGACGATCAGGTCGTAGAGATGATCGTCACGCATCAGACGGTCGCCTTCGCCGGCCGGTGACCGGTGGATCGGCCGGTTGTAGTGCCGGCTTTGCGGGTCTTCGCACCAGGCATCGTCAGGACCGATGATGCGGATCGGCAGATGGGTGCGGGGGCGTGGGCCCCGGTCGGCACGCCACCATAGCCGCAGTGGCCGAAACGTGCCGCGCGGGGTGCCGCCGTCGCCTTCGCGCTTATTGGCTAGAATGCCGCCGCGACCGAGCGCCACCGGGATGGTCAGCCCACCAGCGACCAGCCAGCCGCGGCTGCGCTCGCCGGCAGCCCTGCGCACGATCAGCCGAAGCAGTGGCCCGGTCTGCGGCGATTTTCGCGAAGGTGCTGATCTGGCTGTCTTTTTCATGCGTCCGGAAGGTTTGCTGCAGGCATCATGGCGGCAAATTTAGGTCGCCGCAGTTAAATTCCGCGGAATCGCTCCCTATCTGCTGATCTGCGATACAATCGCGCGTGATTTGCGTGCGCGCCCCCACGAGAGCCGCGCCGCCAGACGACGGAAGGACAGCGCCGATGCCGAACGCCCGCAAGATCCTGATCGTGGACGACGACAATGATCTGCGCGACGCGCTGGTCGAGCAGCTGTCGCTGCACGAAGAGTTCGAGGCATCCGCGGTCGATACCGGTGCCAAGGGCGTGCAGACGGCCAAAGCGCTGTCGCCCGATCTGGTGCTGATGGATGTCGGCCTGCCCGACACAGACGGCCGCGAAGTGGTGCGCTCTCTGCGCAAGGGCGGTTTCAAGGCGCCGATCATCATGCTGACCGGCCACGACACCGACTCCGACACCATTCTGGGCCTGGAAAGTGGCGCCAATGACTATGTGGCCAAGCCATTCCGCTTCGCGGTGCTGCTGGCGAGGATCCGCGCCCAGCTTCGCCAGCATGAAGCCAGCGAGGACGCGGTGTTCACGGTCGGGCCGTATTCGTTCCGCCCCGGCTCGAAGATGCTGACCGGCGCCAACGCCAAGAAGGTCCGGCTGACTGAGAAGGAAACCGCGATCCTCCGCTTCCTGTACCGCGCCGGTCAGGCGCCGGTGTCGCGCGAGACCTTGCTGCAGGAGGTGTGGGGCTACAATTCCGGTGTCACCACCCACACGCTCGAGACCCACATCTACCGGCTCCGCCAAAAGATCGAGCGTGACGCGGCGAATCCGGAGATTCTGGTCACCGAGGCCGGTGGCTACAAACTCGTGCCGTGATACCAATAAGGGGCCGATTCACTCGTTTCCCGGTCCCGCATGTCGATCGAAGATGATGTTGCCCTGCTCGCGCGCGTTCCGACGCTGCGTCTGCTCGGCGAGCAGGCGCTGCGGATGCTGGCGATCGGCTCCGAGCAGCGCGACTTCGCGCGCGGCGACGTGATGTTCAATGCCGGCGAGCCGGCCGACGCCGGCTATGTGGTTCAGCGCGGCGCGTTTCAGATCACGATGGAAGACGGTGGCCTGCACGAGATGGTGGCGCGGCCGGGCGACCTGATCGGCGAACTCGCTCTGGTGATGCCGATGCGGCGGCCGACCACCGCGGTGGCGCTGGAATATTCCTCGGCGATCCGGATCGCCCGCAGCCTGTTTCAGCGGGTGCTCGAAAGCGATCCCGGCGCAGCGCTGCGGCTTCGCGACGAATTCGCCGCCCGTACCACTCAGGTTGCCAATGACATCGTCATGGTCGGCAGCAAGCTGACGTCGTAGCGACTTCGCTGCGAACTGGATTGCAGGGGGCGCGCGACGACCACGGGCCGAACCAACTAACTACAGCTCCATCGTCATCGTCACCGGGACATGGTCGCTCGGCCGCTCCCAGCTGCGCGCGTCGCGCAGGATCTTGAAGTCGATGACACGGTCCTTCAACGCTTCCGACACCCAGATGTGGTCGAGCCGCCGTCCACGGTCGCCGACCGTCCAATCGGCAGCCCGATAGCTCCACCACGTATAGACCTTCTGATCGAGCGGGATGCGGTCGCGCGCGACGTCGACCCAGTTGCCGGCGCGCAGCACCCCGAGCAGCTTCTCGCATTCGACCGGCGTGTGCGACACGACTTTCAAAAGCTGTTTGTGCGACCAGACGTCATGCTCGTGCGGCGCGACGTTGAGGTCGCCGACCAGGATGTGTCGCTGATCGCCGGACGGATGCAGCGGCTCGCAGGCTTTCATCTCGTCGAGAAACGACAGCTTGTGCTTGAACTTCGGATTGACGGCCGGATCGGGAATATCACCGCCAGCCGGAACATAGAAATTGTGCAGCACCAGCGGCGGTGCGGTCTCGTCGGTCTTCACCGAAACCGAGATGTGGCGGCTGTCGATGATGTCGCAGAAGGTGCGGATGTCGGTGGCGACAAACGGCAGCTTCGAAATCACCGCGACGCCGTGGTAGCCCTTCTGTCCGTTCAGCGCGATGTGTTCGTAGCCGAGGCGCTTAAACCGCTTCAGCGGAAACGCGTCGTCCGGACACTTCGTCTCCTGCAGGCACAGGATGTCCGGGCGCTGGGCCTTGAGGAATTTCGCCACCAGCTCGATGCGAAGCCGCACCGAGTTGATGTTCCAAGTCGTAAGCGTGAGACGCATGGGAGCTCGGTCGCAGGAGGGCAGGACGGCGCCGAAAGACGTATGACGCATCGTTGTTGCGCGGCATGAGGTCGGACGCAAGTCGACGGTGTGAACAACCGGCCGAGCATTCAGGCCGCGCTTTCACCTACGCGTCATGCGCGGGCTCGACCCGCGCATCCACTGTCTGCGCAGCGACCATCGAGAACGGCCCGATGGAAAGTCCCTAGCCCGGTGGAGTGCCGTAATTGGTGTAGTCGATCTTGAACATCGACGGATCAGGGCGCCTCGTGGTGTCGAGATTGTACACCGCCACGGTGGTGTCGTAGCCCTGCGGGTCGGTGACGGTCCATTGCTTGAGCTGGCCGTCCTTGGTGCCGAACATCAGCAGCAAGCGGCTGGTGCCGATAACGGCGTTCTTCTCTTCGATGATGATGTTCGAGTACAGGTCGTCGGAAGTGATGCTGACGACGTTGGTGTCGCGTAGCAGATCGAGCCGGTCGCTGAGCAGATAGCGTAGTGGCGTCTGCGACAGCGGATAGACGTCCTGGGTCGCGAGCTTGCGATCACGCACCACCACCGACTGGCCGTCGGCGATCATCGAGATCGGACTCGGGTCGTCATACTCGAACCGCACCCGGCCGGGTTTCATGATGTAGAAATCGCCGGTGAGCTTGCTGCCGTCCGGCCCGACCTGAACGAACTGGCCGACCAATGTCTGGAGCGACGACAGATACGCGCTGGCCTTGGCGGCCTCCGCCTTTTGAGCGGCATCGAAGGTGGTGAAAATGGATGCCGGGACGTTGCGCCGCGGATCGGGAATCACCGGCTCGGGCGGCGTGGTCAGCTTTGCGACCGGCGGCTGGGTGGGAGCTTGCGGCGAGCGTTGCTTCGGCTCGGCGGCACTGAGCTGGGTCGCGCGCGGGGACGGCTTCGGAGCCGGCACCGGCTCGGCGGTCGCCGGCTGGACTGCGGCGCTGACGAGGGTGGCCGCAGCGGCGGCGACGCAAAGCTGCCGCAGCCCGATCCCGGTCGCCCAATTCGGCATCAAGTCGTTGAATTGTTTGATCAAGCTCATGTCCTGCACGGCCGCGACGGCGTCGTCGCGGTGCCGGTCTGCCGCTACAGGGGCGCTGTGGCGATTTCGCGACCCCGCCCCGGCCGCCTGCATGACCCTGATCGCGCGCTTCAAAAGTTCGAATCCTCTTCCGCCACCAGGATCTCACGTTTGCCAGCGTGGTTGGCTTGGCCGACGATGCCTTCGAGCTCCATCCGCTCCATCAGCGACGCGGCGCGGTTGTAGCCGATCTGCAGCCGGCGCTGAATATAGCTGGTCGAGGCCTTGCGGTCGCGTTTGACGATCGCCACCGCCTGCTGGAACAGATCGCCGCCGCCGTCGCCGCCCATGCCGGTGGCGTCGAACACCGCGCCGTCTTCTTCGCTCGGCTCTTCGGCCGTGACCGCCTCGAGATACTCGGGCGCGCCCTGCGCCTTGAGGTGTTTGACGACCTTCTCGACTTCTTCGTCGGAGACGAACGGGCCGTGGACGCGGCTGATGCGGCCGCCGCCCGCCATGTACAGCATGTCGCCCTGGCCGAGCAGCTGCTCGGCGCCCATCTCGCCCAGGATGGTGCGGCTGTCGATCTTCGACGTCACCTGGAAGGAAATGCGGGTCGGGAAGTTGGCCTTGATGGTGCCGGTGATGACGTCGACCGACGGGCGCTGCGTAGCGAGGATTACGTGCAGACCGGCGGCGCGCGCCATCTGGGCAAGGCGCTGCACCGCGCCTTCGATATCCTTGCCGGCCACCATCATCAGGTCGGCCATTTCGTCGACGATGATGACGATGTAGGGCAGCGGTTCGAGGTCGAGCTTCTCTTCCTCGTAGATCGCTTTGCCGGTTTCCTTGTCGAAGCCGGTATGCACCGTCCGGGTTAGCTCCTCGCCCTTGGCTTTGGCTTCGCCGAGGCGGGTGTTGTAGCCGTCGATGTTGCGGACGCCGAGCTTGGCCATGCGCTTGTAGCGCTCTTCCATCTCGCGCACCGCCCACTTCAGCGCCACCACCGCCTTCTTCGGATCGGTGACGACGGGCGTCAGCAGATGCGGGATGCCGTCATAGACGGAGAGTTCGAGCATCTTCGGGTCGACCATGATCAGCCGGCACTGATCCGGCCGCAGCCGGTACACCAAGCTGAGGATCATGGTGTTGATCGCGACCGACTTACCCGAGCCGGTGGTACCTGCGATCAGCAGATGCGGCATTCGGGCGAGGTCGACGATGATCGACTCGCCGCCGATGTTCTTGCCGAGGCACAGCGGCAGCTTGTGCACCGTCTCGTTGGTGTCCTTCACGCTGAGCAGTTCGCGCAGATACACCTTCTCGCGATGCGCGTTGGGCAGTTCGATGCCGATCGCGTTGCGGCCGGGCACCACCGCGACGCGCGCCGACAGCGCGCTCATCGAGCGGGCGATATCGTCGGCAAGGCCGATCACGCGCGACGATTTGATGCCGGGGGCCGGCTCCAGCTCGTACAGCGTGACCACCGGGCCCGGGCTCGCCTTGATGATCTCGCCGCGCACGCCGAAGTCCTGCAGCACGCCTTCCAGCGCGCGCGAATTGGCTTCGAGCTCGGACTTGCTTAGCGGCTGCCGATCCGAGGCCTTCGGGGCAGATAGAACGTTAACCGAGGGCAGGTCGAACCGCGCCTTCTTGGCGGCCGGCTTCGGCGCCGCCTTCTTGCGCGGCGCGCGGGCGACCGGAGGAGCTTCCTCCTCTTCGTCGTCCTCGTCTTCGATCTCGTCGACCGGCTCGGGTTCGTAGTCGTCGTGGTGATCGACGTCCGGGGCGATCGGCGGCGCGGAGCGGCCGCCGAGCCGCGGCTCCTGCCGTTCAAAACCCTGCTTGCCGGCCGCGGGTGCACTGCTGACGAGGCCCTGATAGGACAGCTTCGCCAGCCGCCACAGCCGGGCCTTTGCACTCAGCATCGCGTGCACCAGCCAGCCGAGCGACACCGAGCCGCGGTCGGATTCTTCTTCGTCTTCGAGCGGCAGATCCTCATCGGACGTTGCCTCGTCGGGTTCGCGCTCACGCGATCCGAAACCGCCTGCGATCAGGAATGTCGCCAGCACCGCTGCGCCGAGGATGAAGCTGAGGATGACGCGGAAGATCAGGCCGGGACCGAACACCAGCGACGGCGCCCGCACCAGCGCGTCGCCGACCACGCCGCCGAGCCCGGTCGGCAGCGGCCACGCGGTGTCATGCGGAAACGACGAGGCGAAGCCGGCGGCGAAGATCGTGCACAGGAACCACGCGCCCATCCGCAACGCGGTGCGGTCGAAGGGGCGGTGATTGAGCATCCGCCAGCCCCACACCGCGACCGGCATCAACAGTCCGATCGCACCGAGGCCGAGGATCTGCATCGCCAGATCGGCACCGATCGCGCCGGGATAGCCGAGCAGATTATGGATGCGCCGCGAGGTGGCGTGGCTGAGGCTGGGGTCCTGCACCGACCAGGTCGCGAGCGCAGCCGCCGCCACCGCCGCGATCGCGATCAGGCCGAAGCCGGCGAGCTCGCGCAGCCGCCGCGTCAGCACCTCGCGCACCGAGGGCGGCAGGTGTCCGACCAGAGGAAAGGCTCGTTCGATCGCCGGCATGCTCATGGGGCCCTGCGCATCATCCGAGAATCCGCACCAGGCGATGCAGCGCCTCTGCGGTGGTTTCGCTGTCCTGCACCATCGCGACGCGGATATAGCCGGCGCCTGGATTGCTGCCGTCGTTCTGCTGCCGGGCCAGATAGCTGCCCGGCACCACGCGGACGCCGCCGTCCTTGAACAGGCTCACCGCCGCAGCCTCGTCGCCGCCATGAGCGGACACGTCGAGCCACAGGCAGAAGCCGCCGGCGGGCCGCTGATAACCGTAACGGGCGCCGAGGATCTGATCGGCGAGATCGAACTTCAGCCCATACAGCCGCCGGTTCTCCTCGACATGCGCTTCATCCGAATATGCGGCGACCGCGACATGCTGCAGCGGGATCGGCACCTGCGGACCCGCGACGTTGCGCAGCTCGTGATAGGCTTTGAGAAAGTCCTTATCGCCGGCGACGAAGCCGACCCGCATGCCGGCCAAATTCGATCGCTTCGACAGCGATTGGAACACGACGACGTTGCGGAAGTCGGGACCTGCGACCTGCAGCGCGCTGCCGGGCGCGATCTGGGTGTAGATCTCCGAGTAGCACTCGTCGCTGAGGATCATGAAGCCATAGCGATCGGCGAGCTGCTTCAGACGCACGAAGTAATCGCGCGAGGCGACCGAGCCTTGCGGGTTCGCCGGCGAAGCCAGATAGATCGCCACCGTGCGTTTCAGCGTGGCCTCGTCGAGCCGATCGAGATTCGGCAGGAAGCCGTTGGCGAGTGTGGTTGGAAGGAATACTGCCTCGCAGCCGGCGGCGCGCGCGCCGGCCGCATAGGCCGGATAGAACGGGTTGGGCATCAGGATCGCCGGCGTGCCGTCGCGCTTCGGCACGTAGCGCGCGGCAGCGATCGCAGCGAGGAACAACCCTTCGCGGCTGCCGTTCAGCACCAATATTTCGGTTTCGGGATCAGGCGCGCGACCGAGCGCAAAGCGCTTGGTCAGCCAGGCGGATGCGGCTTTGCGGAACGGCTCGATGCCTTTGGCCAGCGGATAGCGGCCGAACTCGGTGGTATGCCGCGCCAGCACGGCGCCGACGAAATCCGGGACCGGATGCTGCGGTTCCCCGACCGACAGATTGATCAGGCTTTGGCCCGGCTGATACAGTTCGGTCAGCCGGGCGAACGGCGAGCGCTCGCTCTGCCCGGTAGCGTCGACGCTGCCGGCCGCACGCGCCGGTGTGGTGGAAGCGGACAAAGCCATTCGAAATACGCCAGTTTTCACCGCACCCGATCGCCGTGGTGGATCGAGCGGAAACAGATCAGCCACCATAGATACGGCGAGGTTAAGACGCGATTAACCATCGACGGTTGGGGGCGGCGTGCCTAGATTATGGGAGTGCCTCGCGAGCAGGCGGAGGTCGGTATGGCGAGCAAGATCACCGGCAAGGGCCAAGTGACGATCCCGCAGGACATCCTCGAAACGCTCGGGGTTGGTCCTGGCGGCGAGGTCGACTTCAAGCGGGCCGCGAATGGTCGTGTCGTCGTTGAGAAGGCCCATCCGTCCCGCCTAGAGAGCGATTGGAGCAAGGCGCGCGGGTCGGCCGATGCCGGGCTGTCGAGCGATGAGTTGATGAACCTGCTACGCGGCGACGATTGAGCTGTGACGCTGGTCGACTCCAATGTGCTGATCGACTTCTTCACCGATGATCCCATTTGGTCAGGATGGTCCCTGACCAAATTGCGCGAGGCCGCGAGCCGTGGACCGTTGCTGATCAACGATGTGATCTTCGCGGAGGTCTCCGCCAGTTTTCAGAAACTCGAGACTATCGAAGCTGGCTTGAGGACTCTCGGAGTTCAGACTGTGCCGATCCCGCGCGAAGCTCTGTTTCTTGCCGGGAAGGCGTTTGTCCAATATCGGCGCGCGGGCGGAGTGAGGACTGGCGTCTTGCCAGATTTCTTTATCGGGGCACATGCCGCGAACGCGCAGCTGCCGCTGTTGACGCGCGATACCCGCCACTACCGCGCGTACTTTCCCACCGTCGAGCTGATCGTTCCGGACGGCCACTAATCGCCTTGGCGCAGTCGACGCGTCGCCGCGCGCCATAAAGAAAGGGGTCCCAGCTTGCGCTGGGACCCCTCGACGGTTCGGACATTGCCGGGTAGTTGCCCGAACCGTAGGTCTGGGCGCGGCGGTCTGGAGAACGCCGCGCCCTCGGGAGAACTTACATGTTGTAAGCGCGCTCGGTGTGCTCGACGAGGTCGAGGCCTTCGCGTTCGACTTCCACCGGGGCCCGCAGACCGACGATCACGTCGACGACCTTGTAGAGGATCGCCGAGCCGATGCCGGACAGCAGCACGGTGGTGCCGACGCCCCAGCACTGCGAGATCAGCTGGGTGGTCATGTCGTAGTCGCCGACCTTGCCGGCCACGTAGTCGTACACGCCGGTGCCGCCGAGAGCCGGGTTCACCAGGATGCCGGTGCCGATCGCGCCGACGATGCCGCCGACCGCGTGGACGCCGAACACGTCGAGCGAGTCGTCATACTTCAGCGCGTTCTTCACCACGGTGCAGAAGAACAGGCAGACCACGCCGACCACCAGGCCGAGCACGATCGCGCCCATCGGGCCGGAGAAGCCGGCGGCCGGAGTGACCGCGACCAGACCGGCGACGGCGCCCGACAGCGCACCGAGCACCGACGGATGACCCTTGAAGATCCACTCGGCGAACATCCACGACAGCGCCGCCGCCGCAGTTGCGACGAAGGAGTTGGTCATGGCGAGCGCAGCGCCGCCCGAAGCTTCGAGGTTCGAACCGGCGTTGAAGCCGAACCAGCCGACCCAGAGCAGCGAGGCGCCGGTCATGGTCATGGTCAGCGAGTGCGGAGCCATCAGCTCCTTGCCGTAACCGGTGCGACGGCCGACCAGCAGGGCGCCCACCAGACCGGCGATACCGGCGTTGATGTGCACCACGGTGCCGCCCGCGAAGTCGATCGCGCCCTTCTTGAACAGGAATCCGGCGTCGGCGTTGATTTCGTCGAGCTTGGCCTGCGCGGCGGTCTTGGCGGCTTCGTCGGCAGCGGCAGCGAGCGCCTTGGCGGCGTCGTTGATCGCGTCCGGACCGGCCCAGTACCAGACCATGTGGGCCATCGGCAGGTAGATCAGGGTGATCCACAGCGGGATGAACAGCGCCACGGCGGCGAACCGGGTGCGTTCAGCGAAGGCGCCGACGATCAGCGCGGGAGTGATCGCGCAGAAGGTCATCTGGAAGCAGACGTACACCAGCTCCGAGATGTTGGCGTCGACCGAGAAGGTCGCGGCCTTGGAGTCGGTGGTCACGCCGGCGAGGAACGCCTTGGAGAAGCCGCCGATGAAGTCCGAACCGCCGGTGAAGGCGAGGCTGTAGCCGTACAGCGCCCAGATGATGCAGGCGATACACACGGTGTAGAACACCTGCGCCAGCACCGAGAGCATGTTCTTGGAGCGGACCAGACCGCCGTAGAACAGCGCCAGGCCCGGGATGGTCATCAACAGCACCAGCACCGTCGAGGTGAGCATCCAGGCGTTGTCGCCCTTGTTGACCGTTGGCTCGGCGTAGGCCGCGGTTGCGGCGAACATGCCGGCCGCAAGGACCGCCAGTCCCGCGCCGTAGGGACGTTTGAACGTCATTTGTCGTCTCCTGAGTGAAGCAATGAAGGTGAGGGGATCAGAGGGCGGCCGCGTCGGCCTCGCCGGTGCGGATGCGCACGGCGTGGTCGAGGCCGATGACGAAGATCTTGCCGTCGCCGATCTGGCCGGTCTTGGCGGCGCTGGTGATCGCCTCGATGGTCTTCTCGACCTGCTCGTTGGCGATCGCGACCTCGATCTTGATCTTGGGCAGGAAGCTCACCGCGTATTCAGCGCCGCGGTAGATCTCCGTGTGGCCTTTCTGGCGGCCGTATCCCTTCACTTCCGTCACCGTCAAACCGTGAACGCCGATGGCGGTCAGGGCGTCACGGACTTCTTCGAGTTTGAATGGCTTAATGATCGCCATAACAATTTTCATGGGTCCTATCCCCGCTAGGTCCCGACCGAACTGGCCGGGAAATGATCTCGACTGAAAATCCCCACGCGGAGCATCACTACGCGGGCACAGCCGGCCCCTTAGAATCAAATGCCGTGCCAGTCGGGCGGGGCTTTGGAATCGTTTCGGAATCAGCGCCTTTTTCGCGGTGCGGCACTGGAGCACCAGCTGCGCTATTCGGTCGCGCTCAACAGGTGGGCATGCCTGATCAAAAATCAGGCATGCCAGCTTGCGGACACAATGATTGCCCAACCGAAGGGCATAACGCTTAGTCTAAAGTCGGGCGCTGGCTTACTGCAGCGCCTCGCCATGCTGCGAAATATCCAGGCCTTCGATCTCGTGCTCGCGGGAGACGCGGAGCGCCACGAACAGGCTGACAGCCTTCAGCAGCACATAGGTGGCCACGCCGGACCAGACGAAGGTGACCAGGATACCGGCAAGCTGGGTCAGCGGCTGCATCCAAGAGCCCTCGAGCGCGCCTGAGACGCCGCCGATCGAGGCGGTGGCGAAGATGCCGGCCAGGAAAGTCCCGGTGAGACCGCCGATGCCGTGGACGCCGAATACGTCGAGCGAGTCGTCGTAGCGCAGCTTGTGCTTCAGCCAGGTGCAGGCCCAGTAGCAGATCAGGCCGGCGACGATACCGATCACCACGCCATGCCAGGGTTCGACATAGCCCGACGCCGGCGTGATGGTGCCGAGACCAGCGACGGCGCCGGAGATCATGCCGAGCACCGACGGCTTGCGCCGCGCCATCCATTCGATCGCACCCCAGGTCAGCGCGCCCGAGCAGGCGGCGAGGTGGGTGGCGGTGATGGCGAACACCGCGCGGGAATCCGCCGCCAGGGCGGAGCCGCCATTGAAGCCGAACCAGCCGACCCACAACAGGCCGGTGCCGATGACGGCGAGCGACAGGTCGAACGGCGACAGGTTTTCCATGCCGTAGCCGTGGCGGCGGCCGATCACGATCGCCGCCACCAGGCCGCCTGTGCCGGCCGACAAATGCACCACCAGGCCGCCGGCGAAATCGAGCACGCCCATCGCGCCCAGGAAGCCGCCGCCCCAGATCCAATGCGCCAGCGGCACATAGACGAAGATGAACCAGCCGATCGAGAACAACAGATAGGCGGAAAACCGCATCCGGTCGGCGACCGAGCCGGCGACCAGGGCTACCGTGATGACCGCGAACGTCATCTGGTAGAGCATGAACAGCGCTTCCGGGATGGTCTTGGCCGCCGGGTTGACGCTGTCCATGGTCATGCCGGCCAGGAAGATCCGGTCGAACGAGCCGATCAGGCTGCCGCTGCCGGTGAAGGCGAGCGAATAGCCGAACGCCACCCACAGGATCGAAATCAACGCCACGGCCGCGAGGCTCTGGGCCATCGTGGCCAGCACGTTCTTCTTGCGCACCATGCCGGAGTAAAACAGCGCCAGACCGGGGATGGTCATCATCAGCACGAAGGCGGTCGCGACCGTCATCCAGGCGGTGTCGGCCGGGCTGATACCCGGCGCTGCCGTGGCCGTCCCTTGCGCCAGCGCCGGCGTCACCCCGGCTGCCGCAAGGCCGAATGTTGCAAGGATGTAGCCCGTCGCGGCCGACGCCGCGCGGCGTAGCAACAAGGTCATGATGCCCGTCCTGTTGGAACTGTGCGCGGCGCCCCCCGGCTCCGCGGGGTTGGGAAGTGGCTGTCGAAGGCCGGCTTACAGCGCGTCGACGTCGGTCTCGCCGGTGCGGATCCGCAGCGCGCGGTCGATCGGCGTGACGAAGATCTTGCCGTCACCGATTTGGCCGGTGCGGGCGCCGCGGGTGATCACTTCGACCGCCTTGTCGGCGAGCGCGGAATCGACCGCAATCTCGATCCGCAGCTTGGGCAGGAAATTCACGATGTACTCGGCACCGCGATAGATCTCGGTATGGCCGCGCTGGCGGCCGTAGCCCTTGACCTCGGTGACGGTCATGCCGTGAACGCCGATCTCGGTCAGCGCCTGGCGGACCTCGTCCAGCTTGAAAGGTTTGATGATGGCGACGACCAGTTTCATGCGTTAGCCCCTCATTCGCGCAAAGCCTTTTGACACCGCCGCGGCGGTGCTCCGGTCCCGTGTATATGCCGGGTTTAGCGGCAAGGCGCGCAGAAAATAAGCTGATTGACTGCTCAGCGAGAAGGCTAGGTGCCCGAGGTCGTCATTGCTGGCAGCTGAGGGGCCGGCCGCGCCGGAGCGGCGGTCAGCCCTTGGGCGCCTCGCGGCGTTCGCGCACCGAGCCTTCCTGGGCGACGGAGGCCACCAGGGTGCCGTCGGTCTTGAAGATCTGGCCGCGGGTCAGGCCGCGGCCGCCTTGCGCCGACGGCGAGTCCTGGGCGTACAGCAGCCATTCGTCGGCGCGGAACGGGCGGTGAAACCACATCGCGTGGTCGAGGCTCGCCGGCATCATCCGCTTGTCGAACAGGGTGCGGCCGTAGCGTGCCATCACCGCGTCCAGCAGCGAGAAGTCCGACGCGTAGGCCAGCGCGCACATGTGCAGCGCCGGATCGTCCGGCAGCTTGGCGGCCGTCTTGATCCAGACGTGGATGCGGCCGTCGTCGATCTTCTGGCCGAAATAGCGCGACAGCTCGACCGGGCGCAGCTCGATCGGCCGGTCGCTCTCGTAATAGCGCTTGATGAAGTCCGGCATCTCTTTGAAGAACGGCTGCTTGATGATCTCCTCGGCCGACAGCGCTTCGGGCGGCGGCACGTCGGGCATCTTGTCCTGGTGGTCGAAATTGGTCGGCTCGTCGTCGTGGAACGACATCATCAGCGAGAAGATCGCGTTGCCGTGCTGGATCGCCGTGACCCGGCGGGTGGTGTAGCTGCGGCCGTCGCGCAGCCGCTCGACCTGGTAGATGATCGGCACCTGCGGGTCGCCCGGCAGGATGAAGTAGCAATGCAGCGAATGCGGCAGCCGGTTCTCGACGGTGCGGCAGCCGGCGACCATCGCCTGGCCGATCACCTGGCCGCCGAACACCCGCTGCCAGCTGGTCTTCGGGCTGGTGCCGCGGAACAGATTCACCTCGAGCGGTTCGAGATCGAGAATCGAGATCAGATCGATCAGGCTCTTGGACACCGGTCGAGCTCCTTCTGGGCGTTCGTGCGAGGCGGGACAACGCGCAACAAAGCGTCGAAACAACAAGTTGGCCCGTCGCAACAGCGACCAGGGCGGAATGCCGCGCGGCCATGCAGGTGATTTCCCACCGCCGGCGTTGTCTGTTAGAAACCGCCCCAGCAACAGCGGGTTGGTCCTTGAAACCTGTTTCGCCCAGCTCCGATCCGGGCGCAAGGATCATGGCGCGAGAGTGAGAAATATGACGGCACCGCGAAGCATTGTGATTGGGGGCGGGGCGTTCGCCGGCTTGGCGCTGGCGCTGGCGCTGCGCCAGGGGCTCGGGCCCGAGGTGCCGGTGATCGTCGCCGATCCGGAGCTCGCGCTGCGACCGAGCCGCGACCCGCGCGCCACCGCGATCGTCGCGGCGTGCCGGCGGCTGTTCGAGGCGCTCGGAGTTTGGGACGAGGTGGCGCCGACCGCCCAGCCGATCGTCGACATGATCGTCACCGACAGCCATCTCGAAGATGCGACCAGGCCGGTGTTCCTGACGTTCGCGGGCGAAGTGCAGCCCGGCGAGCCGTTCGCCCACATGGTCGAAAACAAATATCTGGTCGAGGCGCTGGCCAAGCGCGCCGAGGCCGAAGGCGTCGAGCTGCGCGCCACCCCGGTCACCTCCTACGACGCCCGCACCGAAGCGATCGGCGTCACGCTCGGCGACGGCAGCGTGATCGATGCCAGCCTGCTGGTCGCCGCCGACGGCGCCAAGTCGAGACTGCGCCAGCGTGCCGGCATCGCCACCTATGGCTGGGATTACGACCAGTCGGGCATCGTCGTCACGGTCGAGCACGAGCGCGACCACAATGGCTGCGCCGAAGAACACTTCCTGCCCGCCGGTCCGTTCGCGATCCTGCCGCTCACCGGCCGGCGCTCGTCGCTGGTGTGGAGCGAGAGCCGCCGCGATGCCGAGCGGATCGTCGCGCTGCCCGAGAAGGAATTCCAGCGCGAGCTGGAAAAGCGGTTCGGGTTGCGGCTCGGCGACGTCAAGCCGCTCGACAAGCCGAAATCGTTTCCGCTCGGCTATTTCGTCGCGCAGTCGTTCATCGCGCCGCGGCTCGCGCTGATCGGCGACGCTGCGCATGTGATCCATCCGATCGCCGGGCAGGGCCTCAATATGGGCCTGCGCGACGTCGCGGCTCTGGCCGAGGTGGTGGTCGATGCGGCGCGGCTCGGAATCGATCCCGGTCAGGTCGACGTGTTGGAGGGCTATCAGCGCTGGCGGCGGTTCGACACCATGGCGATGGGCGTCGCCACCAACGGGCTCAACTTCCTGTTTTCCAACAACTCGCCGCTGCTGCGCGGGATTCGCGACATCGGCCTCGGTCTGGTCGACCGGCTGCCGCCTCTGAAGGGCGCCTTCATCCGCCAAGCCGCCGGCCTCACCGGCGAGACGCCGCGGCTGCTGAAGGGCGAGGCGCTGTAACGCGGCGCCCGGCTCAGGTCACCCGACGGCTCGGCCGCGCGGCGCCCTTCGCGCGTTGCAAAAAGCTGAAATATCTCAGCCGTGCCGCACCAGCCTCGTGGCTACAGTCCCGCCGAAGGAAACCGTGGCATGGATGGACGCCATTTCGCACAATTCGCGGCTTACAACCGCTGGGCCAACGCCCGGCTCTATCAGGCCGCGTTGGCACTGCCCGATGACGTCTACCCCCGCAGCGTCGGTGTGTTCTTCGGCAGCCTGCACGGCACGCTGAATCATGTGCTGGTGGCCGACCGAATCTGGCTGAAGCGACTGACCGGCGAGGGCGAGGCGCCAACCCGCCTCGATGAGATCTTGTTCGAAGATCTTCGTGCGCTGGCTGAGGCGCGTGCCGCGGAGGACCAACGCATTATCGAGATGATCGACGGCCACGACGCTGCCGCGTTGGCCGGAATGGTCGATTACGCGACGACCTCAGGCAAATCCTTCCATCAGCCGCGCGCCGAGATTCTCAGTCACGTCTTCAATCACCAGACGCACCACCGTGGCCAAGCACACGCCTGCCTGTCGATCCTGACCGGAGCCGAGCCGCCGACGCTGGATCTGCTGGCATTTCAGCGCGGGGTGACGGCGCCGGATCTCGCCGCACTCGCGGCGGGTCGTTAATCGAGTCGACGTGCCTCCTCCGGAAGCATGATCGGAATACCGTCTCGGATCGGGTAGGCCAGCTTGGCGCCTCGCGAGATCAGCTCCTGGCGGGCGGCATCGAACTCAAGCGGTCCCTTGGTGACCGGACAGACCAGGATGTCGAGCAGCTTGCGGTCGACGGTGTCGGGCCGCTCGGACGGCGAAATGGTCATAGCTTCAGGCTCCAGAACAACGGGCTGGCATCAGGCTTGATCGGACAGCAGCGCGGCGCCGTCAACGCGCCCGCGCAAATTGCTGTGTCGTCACTGCAGCGGCGGGTCGCCGCTGGTGCGCTTCTTGGCGAGGTCCATCTCGGTGACGGCGATCAGGATTTCGGCGCGGGTCTTGAGGTCGGGCGCCTCTAAGAGCGCCTGCTTCTCCGCCGGCCCATAGGGCGACATCATCGCCAGTGCGTTGACCAGGGCTTCGTTCGGCGCGCTTTCGACGCCGTCCCAATCGACCTTGAGGTTGTTGGCCTTGAGAAAGTCGGTCAGTACCGACAGCAGGGTCTCCCGATCGACCTCATCCTCGCCCTTGCGAGCGGTAAAATCGTCGACGAACGGGAAATAGTCGACCTTGCACTGCCGGTACGGCGTCAGCACCTCCAGCTCCTCGACCACCTTGAAGCGCGAGACGCCGGTCAGTTCGAGGATGTAGCGGCCATCACCGGATTCGGCGAGCTGGGTGATTCGCCCGACGCAGCCGACGTTGAACAGCGACGGCTTCTCGGCGGTCTCGGACGAATGCGCCGTATCCGGCTGAATCATGCCGATCAGCCGATGGCCGTCGCGCAGCGCATCGTCGATCATCGCCAGATAGCGTGGCTCGAAGATATTCAGCGGCATCTGGCCGCGCGGCAGCAGCAGCGCTCCCGCAAGCGGAAACACCGGAATCACTTCGGGAAGATCGGCTGGCCCGCGATAGGCGGCATTGATCGGCATCGCCGGCTCCGCGCTTTGAATTTCGATTACGAGAACAGAATAGTCGACAGCCGCTTGCGGCCTTCGACGGTGGCGTCGTCGGTCGGTCCCCAGGCGTCGAAGAACTGCACCAACTGTTTGCGGGCGCCGTCGTCGTTCCATTTACGGTCGCGCTTGACGATGTCTAGCAGATGCGTGGTCGCATCCTCGCGCCGGTCGGCGGCATTCAGCGCGATCGCCAGATCAAATCGCGCCTGATGGTCGAGCGGATCGGCCGCGACCTTCTGTTCGAGCTCGGCAATCGGGCCGAGCGACTGTGCCTGTTCGGCAAGATCGATCATCGCCTGCACGGCCTTGACGGAGGCATCCTCGCGCTTGGCCTCGGGCACCAGCCCGAGCGTCTTCTTGGCCTGTTCGGTAGCGCCGGTCTGCATATAGCAGCGGGCCAGTCCGGCGATCGCCTGGATATTGGTGCCGTCGGCCCGCAGCACTTCGGCATAGATCGAGGCCGCGGTCTGGACATCACCCTCCGCCAGCACCGCTTCGGCTTCCTGCAGCAGCTCGGCGGCGGTCGGCGCAC
Organism: Rhodopseudomonas sp. BR0C11; assembly: GCF_010820945.1. NCBI lineage: Bacteria > Pseudomonadati > Pseudomonadota > Alphaproteobacteria > Hyphomicrobiales > Nitrobacteraceae > Rhodopseudomonas > Rhodopseudomonas sp. BR0C11. The sequence continues at coordinate 15,261 of NZ_QTKI01000006.1, read as the reverse complement.
CGCCCGGCATGCCGGCGGTCAGTTTCTCGATGAAGGCGTTGACCTGGCTCTCCGGCACCGCGCCCATGAAGCCGTCGGCCGGGCGGCCGTCGACGAAGGCGATCACGGCCGGAATCGACTGGATGCCCATCTGGCCGGGAATCGACGGATGCTCGTCGATGTTCATCTTGACCAGCTTGACCTTGCCGTTCGCGGCCCGAACCGCCTTTTCCAGGATCGGGGTGAGCTGTTTGCACGGACCGCACCACTGCGCCCAGAAGTCGATCAGAACCGGCTGGCGCTTGGATTCCTCGATCACATCGCGGACGAAGGTCTGGGTCGTGGTGTCCTTGATCAGATCGGCGGCCTGAGGCGCCGCACCGCTGCCCTGCTCCAAAATCGTCACGTCGTCCTCGCTGTTGTCCGTCGGGTTCGCCGTTTTAGCACGGCCCCCGCTCTAGATGGCGCCAGAAGTTCAATTTGCAACGGGAACCGATGCTCCACCGGCGTTCGCCAGCGAGCCCCGGCCGGATCGAGTTTATGCGGTGGCTGCCGGCGCGGCACCCCGCGCGCTCGGTCGCATTTGAGGCAAAATCTCTCAGGCGGTCATCGATCCGCAAAAAGCCGGCACATGAAATGTCGAACGGCTGTTGCAATCGCTCGCGGCATTTGGCATACGACTGCCCACGGTCGTGCCCACGGCGCGCCGTTTCTCGGATGCGGGTGTAGCTCAGGGGTAGAGCACAACCTTGCCAAGGTTGGGGTCGAGGGTTCGAATCCCTTCGCCCGCTCCAGAGATCCGCCAGACTAGGCGATTGCTTTTCCAGTCTATTGATCCACTTGTCGTGACGGCAGTTGTTCGTGCGTGCAATGCGCCGGGCAGACTTCTGATTCGCTCGACGCTCGCCTGAACCTTAGATCGCCGCAACGAGATCGGGCCCCGCACGGGATGACACCGCGCGGAGCCCGCTGCATCGTTGGCGGTCGGGATCGGGGTAGTGACGCGCGATCCGTCGGCGGCCGATGTCGCGGGCCGCGCCTGCGCGGCGGTCCTGCCGGCCTGAGGATTAGACTAGCGGCCGAGCAGCTCTTTCGCGATCTGCCTGACGAAGAACTCCGACGACGCGATCGTCAGGTGGCTGCCGTCGAACGTCACCGGCGTGCCGCTGCCGGGAACGGCGAGCAGACAGCCCTGATCGTTGCAATAGACCGGCGTTGGCGAAATGAACTCGACGCCTTGCGCGGCGAAGAAAGCGCGCAGTTGTTCATTGGCTTCGGCTTCCGAGCGATCCAGCCGGGGCGGGCGGTCGCGCGCCGGGATCTCGGATGCGGACATCAGGCCGGCGGCCTCGGACCGGTAGGCCTGCGCCAAAATCCGCTTCGGCGGTGTTCGCCAGCTCGGAAATTTCCCCACCACGACGATCCGCCGGATGCCGATGCTGCGCAGTTCAGCGAGCGTCGCCTTGATCATCGCGTCAATCGCCGCGGGATCGCGGTCGGCGCCGTCGTAATCGTGCCACTGCCGCGCCACCAGGATCACCGTGTCAGGCTTGATCGCGTTCAGCCGCTCGCGTGCATTGGCGTTGGCGGCGGTGCAGCCCGGTGTTTGAACGCTGACGTAGCCGAAGATCGGCGGACACCCCGCCGTGGTGTATTGCGACAGCACGAAGCCGCCCCCGCTCTCCTGCAAGGCGCGCAGCCCAGGATAGAGATGCGCGGCGTGGGAATCGCCCCACAGTGTGATTCTCGGCACACCGGGCAATGCGGCGTCATCGCACTCGCGTGCGAAGGTCGAGCCCGAGCCAAGGAAGCAGCTCTTCAGCCGATACGCCGGCATCGCCTCGGCCTGGTGATCGCGGGTGACGATCTGCACGCTGGGGCTGAAGCGTGTCGGAAAGCCGCTCGCCAAGTAGATACCTGCACCGAGAAGCCCAACCAGCGCGACGCCGGCGAAAGCGGCGGCGGTCTTGGCGCGGGTCGGCCGATAGCGGATCTTCGGCTCGACGAACCGGTAAGTGAAATCGGCGAGCCCAAACGCCACCACGACCGCGATCAGCTTCATCAGCGGCGGCGGCTCCTCGCCGAGCCGCACGATTCGGATCGCGGCCAGCACCGGCCAATGCCACAGATACAGCGGGTAGCTGATCAGCCCGACATAGACCATGGCGCGATTGCCGAGCAGCCACCGCCCGACCCAGGTGCTAGGGCCTGTGCCGATCAGCAGCGCGGCGCCGAGCACCGGCAGCATCGCCCACCAGCCCGGAAAAGCGCGGCTGCGGTCGATCAAGGCAGCACCGGCAGCAATCAGCGCGAGACCGGCGATCGCCCCGATGTTGCGCAGCGTGACGGCGTGCTGCGCAAATGGCGCCGCGGGGTTCGCGGTGGCGATCGCCAGAAGGCAGCCGGTCATCAGCTCCCAGAACCGCGTCACCGGCAGATAGAACGCGGCTGATTGATGAGCCGGTGTCAGCAGCAGATTGGTGACAAACGAAGCCAGCAGGATCACCACCGCAGCCACCACGGCGCCGTTCTTCCAGCGCCAAGCTAGAATAATCACCGGCGGCCACAGCAGATAGAACTGCTCCTCGACGCCGAGCGACCACAGATGCAGCAGCGGGTTCAGCTCGGAGGCGGTGTCGAAGTAGCCGGCGTCATTCAGCAGCGCGATGTTGGCGAGGAATGCTGCGCCGAACCCGATCGCCTTGCCGGCGTCGCGATAATCGACGGGAAACAGCAGGAACCAGCCGCCGATCGCGCAGGCCGCCAGCACCAGCAGCAGTGCCGGGAAGATGCGGTTGATGCGGCGGGCGTAGAACGTCGCGAAGCTGAAGTCGCCGCGGTCGAGCGCCTGGCAGATGATCGACGTGATCAGGAAGCCCGAGATGACGAAGAAGACGTCGACGCCGATGAAGCCGCCACGGACCTCCGCCGGAAAGGCGTGGAACCCAACCACCAGCAGCACTGCGATCGCGCGCAGGCCATCGATATCGCTGCGATAGGCCGGTCTCATCGGGAATCGTGGTCCTGGCGAGGCAAGAAGAGCGAATTGGACGCTGCGGGCTCCGTCAACACGCAGGGATGCAAACAGCGCGTCATCGCGAAGCCCTCCCGCACTGTCAAGTTACGGTCGTGCCAGGTTGCGACCGTATCGCATGTCGCGCATGCGGCACCGCCGTGCGTTGCCCCGACGTGGGCACCGGGCTAACACTCGGGTGGTTCCAGTCAGGACGTCGCCATGCAGATTCAACGTCACCGTATCGAACTCGCCACCACCGCGCCGATCCAGCTGATCGACATCACCGATCAGGTCCGCCGCTTCGTCACCTCCAGCGGTATCAAGGATGGTCTGGTTACGGTGAGCTGCCTGCACACCACCGCGCGGATCAACGTCAATGAGCGCGAGGAAAAGCTCGAGCGCGACATGCTGACGTTTCTGAAGCGGTTCGCGCCGCGCGACGGCGACTATCTGCACAATCTCGATCCGGTCGACGGCCGCGACAACGCGCACTCGCATCTGATCGGGCTGTTCATGAATTCGTCGGAGACGATCCCGGTGGCGCATGGCGCCATGGTGCTCGGCGAATGGCAGTCGGTGTTCTTCATCGAGCTCGACGGTCCGCGCGAGCGCCGCGGCGTCGAGCTGCAGATCATCGGCCAGGGATCGTCGACTGGCTAGTTGCGCTCGCGTCTCCACCGAAAGAACGGGGTATTCCGGATAGATACGCGGGCCGCGCCCGCGTATGACCGCAGCGGTATCACCAAACAGGTCATCAGCCATGACGCCGGACGACATCGCAGGCTTCTACGCCAAGCGTGCGGATCTCGACCTCGACCAATACATCGAGCTGGATTTCGATTTCGAATGCGCCGGCGATCCGCGCGAGGCCGCGGCGCATCTGTGCAGCGAGCAGTCTACGGCACAGTGGCGCCGGGTGGGCTTCGACGAAGATTTCCGTCCGCGTTTCGCCGCCAAGGTGCTGGAGCTGTCGGCCGAGCCGCGCCCGTCGGGCTTCAGCATTCCGGTCGAGTGCGCAGCGCGCGGCGAGGTGCATGCCTGCCGCGTCACCATTGCGCATCCGCACGGCAATTTCGGCGCCAAGATTCCCAACCTGTTGTCGGCCGTGTGCGGCGAGGGCGTGTTCTTCTCGCCGGGCATTCCGCTGATCCGGCTGCAGGACATCCGCTTCCCCGAATCGTATCTCGCAGCGTTCGACGGTCCGCGCTTCGGCATCGCAGGCTTACGCGAGCGACTGCAGGCGTTCGACCGTCCGATCTTTTTCGGCGTGATCAAGCCGAATATCGGCCTGCCGCCGCAGCCGTTCGCCGAGCTCGGCTATCAGAGCTGGAGCGGCGGTCTCGATATCGCCAAGGACGACGAGATGCTGGCGGATGTCGAATGGTGTCCGCTGGCCGAGCGCGCCGCACTGCTGGGCGATGCCTGCCGTCGGGCCGCTGCCGAAACCGGGGTGCCGAAAATCTATCTCGCCAATATCACTGACGAGGTTGATCGGCTGACCGAGCTGCACGATGTCGCGGTCGCCAAGGGAGCCGGCGCGCTGCTGGTCAATGCAATGCCTGTCGGGCTGTCCGCAGTGCGGATGCTGCGTAAGCACGCGACCGTGCCGCTGATGGCACATTTCCCGTTCATCGCCGCGTTCAGCCGGCTGGCGAATTACGGCATTCATTCGCGGGTAATGACGCGACTGCAGCGCTTGGCTGGCTTCGACGTCGTGATCATGCCGGGCTTCGGTCCGCGGATGATGACGCCGGAGCGCGAGGTGCTCGACTGCATCCGCGCCTGCCTGGAGCCGATGGGACCGATCAAGCCGTGTCTGCCGGTGCCAGGCGGCAGCGATTCAGCGGCGACGCTGGAGACTGTGTATCGCAAGGTCGGCAGCGCCGATTTCGGCTTCGTGCCCGGCCGCGGCGTGTTCGGCCACCCGATGGGACCGGCCGCGGGAGCGGCATCGATCCGGCAGGCTTGGGACGCGATCGCCGCGGACATCCCGGTCGCTGATCACGCCGCCAGCCATCCTGAATTGGCGGCGGCGCTGAAAACGTTCGGCGGGCGCTGATCAGCACCCGCCGCGTTGGTCCGCGCCTTAGCGGGGCAGTTCGGTGAAGGTGACGATCACCGCGCTGCGCCGGCCTTGGCTCGGCGCGCCGTCGCGGTGGATGCCGGCCGGATCGTAGATCACCGCATTGCCCTGGCTGCTGGTCACCGCAACCTGGTTCTCGGTGATGGCCGCCGTGACGTTGCTGTCGGCGACGAGATCGGTGCCGAACGTCGCCTTGCGTTGCAGGCCGGCCGGCAGCGCGTAGAACGTCTCGCGCGTGGCCGGCAGCGTCGACGACAGGCCGCACAGATCATTGGCGCGGCGGATCATCGCGTCCCAGAACCGGCGGCCGGCACGGTTGCTGCCCGCCACATAGGTGAGCGGGCCGTTCGCGGCGCCGGTCTCGCCGAGATACACCACCATCTTCAGCACGTTGTAGCCGGTGTTGACCTTGAAGCCGTCGCATGGCGAGGCGTCGACGCTGACATCGGCGAACGGGCTCGACAGCGCGCCGCTCGATGCCTCGGTCACTTCGGCGGCGATCCGGCCGATGCCGACCGGACGCTTCAGATAGCCGCTGGCCGCCTCGGTCAGACCGGCGTCGGCGGCGATCTGGTTGAGCCATTTGTAAAGGTCGGGAGCAGCAGCCGGATCGATCACCACGCGGGTCGAATCCGGATCGCCCGGAATCGCCACGCGATGTTCGAGTGTTTTGAACGCGGCGTCGAGCTGGTTGCGCAGTTCGACGATCTTGTCGGGACCGAGCTGCACGGCGGCAAAGCCGTCGCGGGCGAGCGGGACGAACACCGCGGTGCCGCGCTCGGTCTTCGGCGCGTAGGCGGAGCCCGCACTGAACCGGCCGAGCCGTTGCAGCATGATCAGGCGCAGATAGGTCGGTAGGCTGCGCAGCGTGGTGACGAAGCGGTTGCCGGTCTCGGCGGGACGCGGCAGGTGCTCGACGTCGATCATTCGCTGCGCGGTGGTGAGACAGAATCCGTAACCGAAAATCGTGATCGCCTTCAGCCGCGCGCCGAGCATCGGCATCGACATCACGCGCCCATAGGCCGGGTGGGCGTCGTAGTCGATCATCGGCAGGTGATCGAACGGATAGGATTTCGTTTCGGATTGCATGACCAGCCCCTCTGAAGGCATCACCGATAGCACGGACGCACGATTGGAATATGGCGGTGGGGCGCGAGTCGGGCGAGTTGGCAATCCGGCCAACACAGATGCCAGGTGCGACTCAACGCAACGGCCGCCTCGGTATCCGAAGCGGCCGCGGGATGAGTGAAAGGTGCGGCGGAGATCAGATCCAGGCGAAGTTCGCCGCCGGCCGCGCGGTGCGATTGAGCAATGAGCGCATCAGGCAGCGCTCGATCTGCACTGACGAGATTGTCGCGGCATCGGCCCCGACGAGAGCAACGGCGTCGCTGCGTTCGGCGAATACGCGGCCGCTGGCGACCACTGCGAGCGCCGGATTGCGGGACGCGGCGCGCAGCTTGCGGATGGTCTCGGCCATCCGCGGCAGCCAGTGCTCGCGGCGCAGCGCTGGCGACAGCGAGATGTTGACGGCATCGAACCAACCGTTGGCGACCAGATCCGATAGCGCGCGATCGGTGTCGGGGAATTCGCTCACGGTGTTCCAACCGGCCTGTCGCAGCAGCTCGGCATGCAGCGCTGCACAGAACGAGTGCGGCTCGCCGGGCTGCGACACCAGCAGCACGCTTCGCGGCTGCGAACGCGCTAGCGGGGCCGACAACAGATCGAAACTGATGCGGCGCATCGCCGTCTGCAGATGGCAGAGGCCGATCGTGACTTCAAATTCGCTACAGGCGTCTTCGCTCCACAGATTGCCGAGGCTGCGGGCGGTCGGTTCAAACAGTCCGGTGAACAACGCGGTCGGCGACGACGCCCGCGCCAATGATTTGTCGATCAGGTCGAACGCGTCGGCGAGGTTCGGCGCGATCAGGAGTCGGGCGAGTTCCGCGGCGCGAGCTTCCGCCGGATCCTGCGCAACGCGGGTCCTGGCGGAGGTGTGCTTGACGACGAGATGCGGAATAACAGTCGAGACAATGCTTTCAGTATGCACGGCACGCACTCGATCTGGTTGCCCTCGACCAAAAAAGCAGATTGCTGAACGAGTGCGATGAGACCATGGCCGCTGCCGAGGGGAAGCAGGGATTGGATCGCCTCGCGCGGCTGTTGGCCCGTCGAAAAGCCGGCAGCGCCGTTGCCGCGGTGCGAAGGGAGCCCCGGAAACGGAGACTCGTCTTTGCTCTGGATCAAAACGAAGCATTCGCATCTGTCGCCACGTTCGGGCGGTGGCGCCGGACCGCGGCGCAGCATGGCCAGCGGCATAGGGTCGCGGCGCGTCAGCTGGCCTGCGCGGGCGGAGCGTTCGCCGGATGAAGTCGCCCGGATCGGCCTCCAGGCGATGACCATGAGCTTCGCGTGACTGCGCAAGTCGCGAGGCAGCGCTGTCGCTGATTGTTACTTCAGCATGGCCGGCGATCGGCGGAGCGGTATGTCTGGTGTCGGGAATTAGTAAACGAACACCGCTCGATCATCGCCCCGTTAAAAGAGTGAAGCTCGCGTACTCCCATTGTCGCGGGGCAAGCGCCGGTACTGACTTCTCTGTATATTTACAGCCGCGCGAATCGGAGCAAAACTGATTCCACGGATCGTGTTTTACTGAGCAACTACCTGTTTAATCAAAGAGTTAGACGGCTAATTGGCTCATGGTGATTCGCGATTCTCTCGAACGAGTGCCTGGTTACCAGCGCTCGTTCACCGTTCCAGCGTGAGGCGTTTTCTTAGCGTGGTCCCAAGCAGGTCTACGCGGGAGTTAGCAAATCGTTAACGTTAATAAGTAAAGCGTTGTTCACGCTGTTCACCTTAGGGGGCAAGCCGCCCCTAATTGAAGAAAGCTGGAGAACTACGATGCAATTCGATCTGTCCAACCGAAACCTAGCCCAGAAGATCTCGATCCTCGTCTTGGGAATTACGCTGTTCGCCTCGGTCGCCATCGGTGGTGTCGGCGAAATGGTCTTGCACAAGGTCACCGATAGCCATGCCAAGCAGGCTGCGAGCGTTGCGTCGCTCGACCGTCTGGTCGGCCAAGGGGGAGCGACGCTGTCGCCAGTCCGCGCCGCGGACGGCAGCATCGTCGGCATGCTGGTGATGCAGCAGGATGCCGGGCCGGTGGTGATGCCGGCGTCGTACGAAGGTCAGGGTCTGGTGGTTCAGGCTTCGGAGACGGTGGTCACCTCGACTCCGGATTACGGTGTCGGCGCTGCCCGCACCATGCTGCTGCTCGCCGGTGTCGTGGTGTTCGCGGTGGTCGGTCTGGTCGGCACCCGGATTTCGCGCGGCCTGCTCGCCCCGCTCGGCGAACTGGAGAAGGACGTGGAACGCCTCGCCTCGGGCGACACCAGCGTTCGCATCCATGCGCTGAGCCGCTCGGATGAAATCGGCCGGATCGCGCGGTCGATCGCCAAGATCCAGCAGTCTCTGATCGAGCTGGCCAAGCTGAAGAGCCATCGGGTCCTCGACGGCACGAACGGTATTCTGGCCAATCTCAAGGAAATGTGGATGGATCTGAAGGGGGCCGTCAGCAATGCCCGCGAGATGCTGTTCACGGACGGCCGGACGGTCAGCGAGACGCTGTCGCGATCGTGGAGCAGCTGGTTGCACAACGGTTTGGGCGTTCCGAAGCGCGCCTGATCGGCGCCTCTTCCGCGACCCTGAACGCGCCTCCTCGAGTTATTGAAGGCGCGACGATCAAAACCAAGCGTTGAGATCATCACATCGAGGCTCACCCAGGCGGGTGAGCCGGTACCAACAAAAGCCCGCGCATCGCGCGGGCTTTTCTATTTGGGGGCAGCCGAATGCCTTGAGGTCGCGCCGGGCCAAGATATGGAGCATCGCCCCTGCCCCGTCCAACGCAGTCCGATGTGTCGACTATGTCTCCGAACGCTCCGCTGGGCGTTCGAAGCAGCCAGACAGTTGTTCGCTCCAAGGCACGTCTGGTCGTGCCAAGCGCTTTGAGCGAGCCAGGATCGAGACCTGCTCTGCGTCAGATCACACCCGGCGACAACAAGATGTTCCGCTGGACGCGGTTGCTTCGGAAGCGTCCTGACCAAGCCCTTGGAAGCCGAGGCCGGGCTGCGCCCGAGCTCACGCGTGGCGTGGCGGATCAGGATCGGTGCGGGTGAAGGAAGAAAGGGTGGTGCCGCAAGAGGGATTCGAACCCCCGACCCCGTCATTACGAATGACGTGCTCTACCAGCTGAGCTATTGCGGCGACCGCGAGCGCGCTAACGAAGCGGCCCGAAACGTTGGCTCCTGATATCGGGCGGCGGCCTGATTGGCAAGAACCAGGGCGCCTGAACCGGCGGTCGGAGCATCCGCCGGTGTGGTTTTGTCGAACGTCGTCCCAACAACAGAAGCGCGACGTGGGCTCAGCGCGGCGGCCGGTAACCCCGCCAGCCGGTGCTCTGCCCGGCCGCCGGCGCCTGCGAGCGTTCGGCGAACTCTTCAGGTGCCGCGTCTTCGTCGACGCCCGGATCGTCGGGAGCTCGCACGATCGGAATCACCGGGGCCGCCTCCTTGCGGCGGTGGAACAGCGGCGCCGCAGACGACGCCGGTGCGGCCGCCACCTCAGTCGGAGCCTCGATCGCCTTGGCGGGTTTGTCCGATTTGGCGGGCTCATCGGCCACAACGGTGGTTTCTTTCGGCGTCACGAGCGGTGCTTCCGGGGCCGCCTCCACCGTGACGGTGACGGCTTCCGCCGTCGTGCTGGCGGGAAGCGCTTCGCCGGCCGCCGAGGCGATCAGGGCGTCGTGGAACTTGTCGTCGATCACCTCGACCTTGTTGGACGGCAACGCCGACACCGGCACCTGCCACTGGAACGCGTCGAGCCGTCCGGTGACCGGCGATACCGGCCGCCAGTGATCCGACACATAGCCGTCGGCGGTCCACACCGGGTCGTGCAGCGCGCGCACTGCTCGCAGCGTCCAGGCCCGCGCCTTCGCGGTGTCGCCGCGATCGCCGTGTTCGATCTCGGCCATCAGCATCGCGACGCGCTGGGTCGGCATGTCGAGATAGGGCTGCAGTGCGGCGCGGGCGCGGCTGAACGAGCCAGCGTCGATCGCCGCGCGGGCGATCGCAACCGCGCTTTCGAGTTGCTGCGGACCCTTGGCGACCAGATTCTCGACCCGGCCGAGCCGCGCAGTCGCGGTATCGCCCGGCTTCAGGTTGGCGTAGGTCGAGGCCAGGTCCGGATGCGGCTGCGCCTGCCAGGCGGCCTCGATCACCTTCATGGCGCGCCGAACCTGATGGGCTTCGGCCAGATATTTGGCCGCCAGCACCGCCGCCGGCACCAGGGTCGGCGCCAGCTTATTGGCTTCCAGCGCGCTGTCGCGGGCAAGGCTCTCGTCGCTTTCTTCCAGATCGGTCGCCCGCGCGGTCAGCAGCACCGCACGCTGCCGGCGAAACGCCTTCTTGTCGATCAGGCCGGCCGACAGGTTGCGCTCGAGAATCTCCAGCGCGCCGGTCCAATCCGAGCGGGCACAGCGGAACCCGAGCACCGCCTGCGACGCCCAGGCACAGGTCGGCTGCAGCCGCAGCGCTTCTTCGGCGATCGCCAGGGCCGCATAGGGATCGTCGGCGCGCTGCGCCTCGATATACAGCCCGCGCATGCCGAGCGACTTGGTGTCCTTGCGGGCGGCCATCGCCAGGAACGCGCGGCGGGCGCCTTCGCGGTCGCCCTCGAGCTGTGCCGACTGCGCCTGCAGCAGCAGAGCGAGCGGATCGTGCGGGGCGTGCCGGCGTGCCGCGTTGGCGTGGGCACGGGCGGCGCTGCTGTCGCCATGGCCGACGGCGAGCAGGCCCTGGGTGATGGCGTTGCGGGCGCGGGCGCTGCGCCGCGAGCTGCGGCCGCGCTTCATCCAGCCGGGTGCGCGCAGCACGCCGAGGATGACCGCCCACGCCAGCATCACGGCGACCACGCCGGCGCCGAGCACCAGCGCGAACACTGGCAGCGTCATCGACGCCTTCCAGTCGTTCCACGACAGCACCACTTCGCCGGGCTGTTCGGCCACCCAGGCAGCGCCCGCCGCCGCGAGCGCGATGATCACGAGAAACAGAACGATGCGCAGCATGGGCAGACCTATGGCGACGGTTTTTGCAGCGCCCCGAGCGCTGCGGTGGCGAATTGATGGGACGCGGCGAGCGCTTGGTCGCGCGCCTCGGCCTTGTCGATCCAGGATTGAACAGGAGCGCGGTCACCCGGCGCAAGCGCTTTCAGCTCCTTCAGCGCGGCGGCGATGTCGCCCTGCTTGCCGGCCGCGGTCAGCCGGCCGAAGATCGCGGTGCGATCGATGCCTTCGACCGCGTCCGAACGCTGAATTTTCACCAGCCGCTCGGCGTTGGCCTGAAACCGGTCGATGAAGTTGGCGTTCGCGGTGCTCTTGTCGGGCAGCAGGCCGGGCAGCTGGTCGACCAGCTCCTGGCCGAGCGCACGGGCGCTCGGCACGCCGGTCGCAGCGAAGCGGTCGAGCGGCTTCAGCGCGCCGGCATCGGGCGCCAGCGGCGCCGCGGCCTTCAGCAGCGCCTGGAATGGCTGGCCTTGCGTGACCGCGAGGTCGAGCAAGGTGGCGGCGACCGCGCGGCGCAGCGCGCCATCTTCTGCTGGAGCCGGCTTCGGCGCCGGTTTCTCCGCTTCGGCCTTGGCGGCAGTTTCCAGTGCGCCGAGGCGCCGATCGATCGCCGCCATCGCGGCGGTGGTCTGCTCCAGCGCGGCCGTTTTGTCGGCGGCGGCGGCGTCCGCAGTCGGCTTGGCCTCGCCAGCGCTGGCGTCCGGAGACGCCTTCAGTTCCTTCATGGTCGCGGCGAGCTGATCGGTCTGGCCGCGTAGCGCGGTCAGATCGTCACGCAGCGACGCCACCGACTTCTCCAGCGCGTCGATCCGGCCGGTAGCGGCGGGATCGGAAGTGGCAGCGCCATCGGCCGCCGCCTTCGGCCGCGCTTCGAGATTGGTGATCCGGATCGCGAGCGCTTCCAGCGCCGCGGTGTCGCTCGGCGCGGCCGCGGCGCCGCCGGTTGCGGGAGCGGCTTCGAGCTTGGCGATCCGTGCGTTCAGCGCGTCGAGCGCCGTCGGGTCGGCCTGCGGGGCGGTGACGCTGGTCGACGACAGGAACTGCGGCAACAGCCCCATCTTGGCGGCGCCGACCACGAGGCCGGTGGCGATCGCGATCGTCAGGACCGGCGGCAGGATCAGCGACGCGATGCTGTTCCGCGGCGCTGCTGAGCTTTGCGCGGTCGCCGACGCATCGGCTGCAGCCGTGGTGGTGGCAAATTCCGGTTCCGGCAGCCCGGCAGCCTGTTCGGCCTGCTCGCGCTGATCGGCGGCGATCTCGAACGCCTGCTCCGGTCCCCGCGCCGGTTCGGCCTCGGGTGCTGTCTCCGCTGCGGCTTCCGCCTCGGCGCCGGCGGGCGCGGCGCTGATCTCCTCGCCGGTCGACTGAGCCAGCTCGGCCGGTTCCGCAGCCTGTTCGTGTTCGGGCCTGTTCTGGACCATCCCTGGATTTTCCTCGTCGCTACCTGTCGGCGCCGGCGGTCCGGCGCGGCATCAATTCACTTTGGCCGGGCTGAGCGCCCGATCCAGCGCTTCGAGCAGCGCCTTTTCGTCCGGCTTGCGCGCCACCATCACCTGGTTGGCGCCGGCTTCGCGCACCACCTCGGAGACCGCCTCCGACAGGCAGCATTGCGGAATCGCCAGCGCCGAAATCTCGATGCCGGAGGTCCGCGTCGCGTCTATGAACGCCCGGGCGCTGCGCCGCGAGTAGTGCAGCACGGCCTCGATGCGATTAGCCGCGAAAGCGTCGCACACCTCGGCCGGCAGGCTCGGCACCGGCACCATCCGGTAGGCCGTCTGCATCACCACTTCGAAGCCATCTTCGCGCAATTCGCCGGCGAGGTCGCGCGACAGATCGGCGCCCGCCAGATACAGCAACGCACCAGCGCGCTTGTCTTTCCCGCTGAAGGTGTCGCGGATCTTGATCCTGAGCTTGGCCGCATCGCCGTCGGCGATGATCACGTCGCTAAAGCCGGCGTCCTGCGCCTTGCGGGCGGTGTGCTTGCCGACCGCGAACAGCGGCAGTTTCAACAGCCGCGCCAGCACCGGCTGGTCGTCCAGCGCACGCAGCGCATTGGCGCTGGTGACGATCACGCCGGTGTAGTGCGCGTCGGGATCGTCGGGGAAAGGCACCGGCTCGAACCGCAGCATCGGCGCCAGCAACACGTCATAACCCTTGGCGCGCAGCGTCTTCGCAGTCGCGTCGCCGTCGGGTTGCGGGCGGGTGACGAGCAAAGCCACGCGTTACGTCCTCGGCTGTCGATTGATGAGAGTGAATCCGAAGTAGCCCGGCCGCATGACCCTGAGCCGCGTGAAAACCGGTCGCGCCGCAGCACCCCGCTTCGCCGCTCCCACGCAATCTGCCGGGGCCGCAGGGCGCCAAGGGGATGATTGCATTCCAAGACCCCGCAATGCTACGCGAGGCAAGGAGAACGCCGGTTCGGGCGCAAACGCAAGGGCTCAATTTGACTAGTGAACAAGCCTTGCTGGTGCTGGGGATCGAGACCACCTGCGATGAAACCGCAGCCGCCGTGGTCGAGCGCCGCGCCGACGGCAGCGGCCGGCTTCTCTCCAATATCGTACGCTCCCAGACCGACGAACACGCCCCGTTTGGTGGCGTCGTCCCTGAGATCGCCGCGCGCGCCCATGTTGACGTGCTCGACGGAATCATTGCGGCTGCGATGAACGAAGCCGGCGTGGCATTCGCCGGGTTGTCGGGCGTCGCTGCGGCCGCTGGGCCCGGACTGATCGGCGGCGTCATCGTCGGGCTGACCACCGCCAAGGCGATCGCGCTGGTGCACGGCACGCCGCTGATTGCGGTCAATCACCTCGAAGCCCACGCGCTGACACCGCGGCTGACCGATGCGGTGGAGTTTCCCTACTGCCTGTTTCTGGCCTCGGGCGGCCACACCCAGATCGTCGCGGTGCTCGGCGTCGGTAACTACGTCCGGCTGGGGACCACGGTCGACGACGCGGTCGGCGAGGCGTTCGACAAGATCGCCAAGATGCTCGGCCTGCCCTACCCCGGCGGCCCGCAGGTCGAACGCGCGGCCGAAGCCGGCGATCCCAACCGGTTCGCATTCCCCCGCCCGATGCTCGGCCGGCAGGATGCCAATTTCTCGTTGTCCGGCCTGAAGACGGCGGTGCGCAACGAGGCCGGCAAGCTGACGCCGCTCGATCCGCAGGACATCGCCGATCTATGCTCCGGCTTCCAGGCCGCGGTGCTCGAGTCGGTGGCTGACCGGCTCGGCGCCGGCCTGCGGCTGTTCAAGGAACGGTTCGGTCCGCCGAAAGCGCTGGTTGCGGCCGGCGGCGTCGCCGCCAATCAGGCGATCCGGCGGATGCTGCGCGAGGTCGCGGCCAAAGCGCAGACCACGCTGATCGTGCCACCGCCGGCGCTGTGTACCGATAACGGCGCGATGATCGCCTGGGCCGGCGCCGAACGGCTGGCGCTCGGCCTCACCGACACGATGGATACCGCGCCGCGCGCGCGCTGGCTGCTCGACGCCAACGCCACCGCGCCGGCCAAATTTGCCAACACGCGCGCCGGGTTCTAAGGCCGGGCTCAAGTCGGTGGCTTGGATGATATTGCGATGAGTTCGTTGAATTCGATTGCCGTGCTCGGAGGCGGAGCCTGGGGCACGGCGCTGGCGCAGACCGCCGCGCGGGCGGGCCGAAACGTGACGCTGTGGGAGCATGATGCCGGCAATGCCGAGCATCTGATTGCGGCGCGTGAGAGCCGCTTCCTGCCCGGCGTGCGGCTCGAACCCTCGATCCAGGTGACGCGCGACCTCGCCGAGGCGGCGCGCGCCGACGCGCTGTTGCTGGTGGTGCCGGCACAGGTGCTGCGCCAGGTGGTCACGTCGCTGCAGCCGCTGATCGCGCCGCGAACCCCGCTGGTCGCCTGCGCCAAGGGCATCGAGCACGGCACCCACCGGTTCATGACCGAGATCGTTGCCGAAGCGGCACCGGCCGCGATTCCGGCGATCCTGTCGGGTCCGAGCTTTGCGGCGGATGTGGCGCGCGGACTGCCGACCGCGGTGACGATCGCCGCCACCGATGCGGCCTGCGCGCAGGCGCTCGCCCAGGC
>NZ_QTKI01000598.1:0-1982 GCF_010820945.1 Rhodopseudomonas sp. BR0C11 | reverse complement strand
AGATGTGGATAAGAGACAGACCGGGGCAGGTGCCGACATGGATCTTGAGGATGTCGCCGGTGGCGTAGCGAAACGCCGGCGCGGCCTGATAGTCGAGCCCGGTATGGATCGCCTCGCCGACCGCACCGTCGGTCAGCGGGATCGGCTGCTTGGTTGCCGGATCGACCAGATCGTAGCGGAAACAGGTGTCGTCGCTGAGATAGTGCATGCCGTGATAGTCGGGGCTGGCACAGGACAGCGCGGCGTTGTGCCAGGCGCCGCCCATGAAATCGAACACCTCGGCGCCGAACTCCTCGCGCACCCGCTGACGGAATGCCGGAAGCCCTGCCCCGGGCTCGCCGGCGCACAGCACACGCTTGATGCCGAGCGCGGCCACCGGCTTGCCAATTTCCTTCGGCGCGCGCTCGATCAGCTGATTGACCATCGACGGCGTCGCAAACAGTGCGGTCGGCCGGGTGAACTCGATGTAGCGCAGGATCTTCGGCACACCGGCCTCGGCGCCGAGCGCCACCGGACGCGCCCCGTAGGCCTCCAGCGCCTGCACATAGGTGACGCCGGCGAGCCACAGCGACAGGCCGAAGGCATGGAATGTGGTGTCGCCTGGACGGATGCCGGCTTGCGCGAACAGCCGGCCGAGCACGCGATGGGAGATTTCAAGATCGCGCGGGCTGAATACATAAAACGTCGGCTGGCCGGTGGTGCCCGAAGTTGCGGCCAGATGCACCGCCTGGTCGAGCGGCACCGTCAGATGCAAACCGAACGGATGGCCGTAGCGTGCCAGCGACTCCTCCTGCGACTGGCGGTGGCTGACCTTGTCGAGCATCGCCGGCAGGCGGCGGAAATCGTCGAGCGAGCGGATGTCATCTGGCGACGACACGCCCGCTTCGATCAGCTTCGGCCGGAAATAATCGACATTGCTCCAAACGTGCCGGATCTGCTGCTTCAGTTTTTCGAAGCGGTGACGGCCGAGCGCGGCCTGGTATTCGGCCGGATCGCGGCTGTCGATGACGAGCGGATTGTTGGGATCGGTCATGCTTGCAGTTCCGGAGTACGAGCGTCGGCGAGGATGAGATCGGAGGCGCGTTCGGCGATCATGATCGTCGGCGCATTGGTGTTGCCGGAGACCAGCGTCGGCATCACCGAGGCATCGACCACGCGCAGGCTAGACACGCCGCGCACACGCAGCTCGCTGTCGACGACGGCAGAGCCGTCGGTGCCCATCTTGCAGGTGCCGACCGGGTGATACAGCGTCTTGCCGGTCTGCCGCGCGAACTCCAGCAGTTCGGCGATCAACGGGCTGCTCTACATCCGCGGGCAGGCGCGCGACTATGACGAGTGGCGCGACCTCGGCAATTCCGGCTGGGGCTGGGATGATGTGTTGCCGTACTTCCGCAAGGCCGAGGATCAGGTCCGCGGCGCCGATGAGTTTCACGGCGTCGGCGGACCGCTCGGCGTATCCGATCCGACCATCCGGCATCCGTTGTCGGATGCTTATGTCACCGCAGCCGAGCAGGCGGGCCTCGCCGCGCGGGACGATTTCAATCGCGACGTTCAGGCGGGCGCGGGTTACTTCCAGCTCACGGTGCGCAATGGGCTGCGTGCCAGCACCGCCAATGCCTATCTGAAGCCGGCGCGTTCGCGTGGCAATCTTGAGGTCGTCACCGGCGCCCACGCCACCAGCCTGATCTTCAAGGGCCGCCGCGCGACCGGCGTTGCCGTGGTGCGCGACGGCCGGGTCGAGACCTATACGGCGCGCCGCGAGGTGGTCGTCGCGGCCGGTGCAGTCGCTAGCCCGGCGCTGCTGCAGCATTCGGGACTCGGCGATGCCGATCATCTGCGCGGGCTGGGGATCGAGGTCGTCGGCCATCTGCCTGGGGTCGGGCGCAATCTGCAGGACCATTATATGGTCAGCCTGATCTACGACGTCAGGCGGCTCGGCAGTTTCAATGAGACGGCGCGCGGCTGGCGGCTGGTGCGCGAGG
>NZ_QTKI01000597.1:0-2033 GCF_010820945.1 Rhodopseudomonas sp. BR0C11 | reverse complement strand
GAGTGCGGAGCGTCGCCGACGGCGACCATCGCGCGCAGATGCGGGAGATCGGCCGCGGCCTCCTCGATCGCCGGCAGGAATTCCGGGGAGGCGAACACCACCTTGGATCGCGAATCCTCCAGCAGATAGCGATACTGATCCGCATTCAGCCGGGTGTTGAGCAGCACCGGAACGATTCCGGCGCGGATCGCGCCCCAGAACAGGATCGGGAAGTCGACGGTGTCCTTGAGCACCAGCGCAATGCGGTTTTCCTGCTCGACGCCGAGGCGTACCAGCATTGGGCCCACGCGTGCGACGGCGTCGCGCAGCTCGCCATAACTTAAGCTGCGCTGCGAATCGATGAAGGCGATTTTGTCGCCCCGGCCCTCCGCAACGTTGCGGTCGACGAAATCGACCGCCGCGTTGTAGTCGCGTAGCGGCATGGTTCCCTCCAACGTCTATGAATTGGAGTGATCTAAGCGTTCGCCCGGAGCGATCTCCTTGATTTTTGCTAAGTGCGTAGTCGACTGTTGCGGCGTGACGATCGCTTGACTTTGGTCATGGATGCCGTCCTCCCGCGCCGACAGTCTTGCGGCAAGGGAGAGCGACCCATGGATGAAACGATGCTGCGACGCCGCAAGCGGCTGCTCGGCCTGAACGTCAATGGCCGATGGCGCGAGGACGCGGTTGCCGACGACATGTTGCTGGTCGATTACTTGCGCGATATTGCCGGGCTCACCGGCGTCAAGACAGGATGCGACGGCGGCGAGTGCGGCGCTTGCACCGTGCTGATCGACGGCGAAGCAACTCCGTCGTGCCTTGTGCTGGCGGTGCGCTGCGAGGGACGTCACGTCGAGACGGTCGAGGGCCTGGCGGCGAATGGGCGGCTGCACCGGCTGCAGCAGACATTTCACGAGCGGCTCGGGGCTCAATGCGGCTTCTGCACGCCCGGCATGATCATGGCGGCCGAAGGTCTGTTGCGCCGCAATCCGTCCCCGACCGACGACGAGATCAGGACGGCTCTGTCCGGTAATCTCTGCCGCTGCACCGGTTACGCCAAGATCGTCGAATCGGTGCAGGCCGCCGCGGAGATCGCGCCATGAGCGGTGCCGCATTTCAGGGAGGCCTCGACCGTGCCGGCGTTCCGCTGGTCGACGGCATCGATAAAGTCACCGGGCGAGCGCGTTATACCGCGGATCTCGATCATGCTGGCGCACTGGTCGCGCGCATTCTACGCAGTCCGATCAGTCATGGCGAAATCGTCCGGCTGGATATCAGCAAGGCGCTCGCGCTGAGGGGCGCCGCGGCGATCGTCACCGGTGAGGACTGCGCAATCACCTACGGTGTTCTGCCGATCGCGATGAACGAATATCCGATGGCGCGCGATCGGGTCCGGTATCGAGGTGAACCAATCGCCGCGGTGGCAGCTGTCGACGAAGAGACGGCACAGCGCGCCCTCGACCTGATCGAATGCGAGTTCCGAAAGCTCCCGGCCTACTACGAGTCCGAGGCTGCACGCGCCCCGGATGCTTGGCTGCTGCACGACAACAAGCCGGGCAATATCGAACGCGAAGTTCACAACGAGTTCGGCGATCTCGCTGCGGGCTTCGAAGCCGCCGACCTGATCCGTACCCACACGCACCATTGTGCGGAGGTCAACCACGCCCAGATCGAGCCGCATGCCTGCCTGATGGATTACGATCCGGCCACCGGGAGGTTGACCGCTCAGAGCGTGTCACAGGTTGGCTATTATCTGCACCTGATGCTGGCGCGCTGCCTCGAGATCGATCCGTCGCGGGTACGGGTGATCAAGCCGTTCGTCGGCGGCGGCTTCGGCGCGCGGGTGGAAGTGCTGAACTTCGAGGTGATCGCCGCGCTGCTCGCCCGGAAGGCCGGCGGCAAAGTGTCGATGCGGCTGAGCCGTGAAGAGACCTTCATCACCCACCGCGCGCGGCCGCAGACCGACATCACCTTGACGATCGGCATGCGCCGCGACGGCCGGTTCACCGCCTGCTCATGCGAAGTGGTGCAACGCGGCGGCGCCTATGCGGGTT
>NZ_QTKI01000596.1:0-2063 GCF_010820945.1 Rhodopseudomonas sp. BR0C11 | reverse complement strand
ATTCACTACGGCTGGGTGATGGTCGGCGTGACCTTCCTCACCGCGCTGGTCAATGCCGGCGCGGTCGGGGCGCCCGGCGTGTTCATCGTTCCGTTGCAGCAGGAATTCGGGTGGAGCACCGCGGATATTTCGTCCGCTCTGTCGATCCGCTTCGTGCTGTTCGGGTTGATGGCGCCGTTCGCCGCAGCGCTGATGAACCGGTTCGGTCTGCGCCAAGTGACGTTGACCGCGCTTCTGGTGGTCGTGATCGGGCTGGTCGCATCGTTGGCGATGACGTCGCTGTGGCAATTGATGCTGCTGTGGGGCGTGGTGGTCGGTGTCGGCACCGGCCTCACGGCGCTGGTGCTCGGCGCCACGGTGGCGACGCGCTGGTTCGTCGCCCGCCGCGGCCTGGTGATCGGCATGATGACCGCGAGCGTCGCCACCGGCCAGCTCGTGTTCCTCCCGATCCTCGCCTCGCTCACCGAACGCTACGGCTGGCGGATCGCAATGGCTTATGTCTGCGCGCTGATCGGCATCGCCGCAGTCGCGGTGCTGATCGCAATGCGCAACCGGCCGAGCGACGTCGGGCTGCGGCCCTATGGCGACACCAGCACCGAGCCGGTGCCGCTGTCGGCGCAGGCTGCGCCCGGCTCGATCGCCGCCGCCGCGCTCGGCGCGCTCCGCGACGCGGCCAAGACGCGGGTGTTCTGGGTGCTGTTCGGCACCTTCTTCATCTGCGGCGCTTCGACCAACGGCCTGGTGCAGGTTCACCTGATCCCGCTGTGCGCCGACTTCAACATCCCGCAGGTGCAGGCCGCGGGGCTGCTCGCCGCGATGGGCGTGTTCGATTTCATCGGCACCATCCTGTCGGGCTGGCTGGCAGATCGCTACGACAATCGCTGGCTGCTGTTCTGGTACTACGGCCTGCGCGGCCTCAGCCTGCTGGCGCTGCCGTTCACCGACTTCTCGTTCTACGGCCTGTCGCTGTTCGCGGTGTTCTACGGCCTGGACTGGGTCGCCACCGTGCCGCCGACGGTGCGGCTGACGGCGCAGAAGTTCGGCCCGGAGCGCGCCAACCTGGTGTTCGGCTGGATCTTCGCCGGCCATCAGCTCGGCGCCGCCACCGCTGCATTCGGCGCCGG
Organism: Rhodopseudomonas sp. BR0C11; assembly: GCF_010820945.1. Classification (NCBI taxonomy): domain Bacteria; kingdom Pseudomonadati; phylum Pseudomonadota; class Alphaproteobacteria; order Hyphomicrobiales; family Nitrobacteraceae; genus Rhodopseudomonas; species Rhodopseudomonas sp. BR0C11. The sequence goes on along the minus strand of NZ_QTKI01000596.1, from coordinate 939 downwards.
CCTGTCGCGCGACCTGCTGGCGAGCTACCTGCCGGCCTTCTTCATCGCCGGCGCCCTGTGTGTGATCGCCGCCGCAGCCGCGCTGACGATCAGCAAGGCTGCCAAGCCTGCGGTGGCATAGCCTCCACTGATCGAAGGCCGTCATTGCGAGGAACGCAGCGACCAAGCAATCCAGGGCTCAGTGCACCGAGCTCCTGGATTGCTTCGCTACGCTCGCAATGACGATTGGGCTTACGGCCGCATCCGCATGCCGGTCGCGACGCCGGGCTTGCGCAGCGGTTCGGCCAAGCGGGCGAATTCGCAGAGCAGCGAACGCGTCTTGCGCGGATCGATGATCTCTTCGACCCAGAACTTCTCCGCCGAGCGGAACGGCGAACGCAGCTTGTTCAAGCGCTCCTCGATCTCGCGCATCTTGGCGTCGCGATCCTCCGCCGCGTCGAGGTCGGCGCGATACGCCGCTTCGATGCCGCCTTCGAGCGGCAGCGAACCCCAATACGCCGACGGCCACGCATAGCGCATCGAGAACCGGTTCGCCGGCTGGTGCACCACGCCGGCGACACCGAAGGCGTTGCGGACGATGATCGTGCACCATGGCACGGTGGACTGATTGACCGCGGTCATCGCACGGACGCCGTGGCGGATCGTCGCCGATTTCTCGGCTTCGAGTCCGATCATGAACCCGGGGCAGTCCATCAGATACACCACCGGCAGATGGAAGGTCTCGGCGAGATCGACGAAGCGAATGACCTTCTGGCAGGTGTCCGAGGTCCACGACCCGCCGTAGTGATACGGATCGCCGGCCAGCACCGCCACCGCCCGCCCCTCGAGTCGTGCAAGGCCGGTGATGATCGAGCGGCCGAACGCCGAGCCGATCTCGAAGAACGAGCCCTGCTCGACTACCGTTTCGATGATCGGCCGCATTTGGTAGACATGCCGGCG
>NZ_QTKI01000595.1:0-2066 GCF_010820945.1 Rhodopseudomonas sp. BR0C11 | reverse complement strand
GCAATTGCAGATCGAACAGGGCGCCGGGAATGCGTGAGCCGGGCTTCTGGCACCGGCCTCCTTCGCTGGTGTCGCGCCTGCTGCTGCCGATCGCCGCGATCTACGGCAACATCGCCGCGGCGCGGATGCAGAAGACCGGGACCACGGTCGGCGTGCCGGTGCTGTGCGTCGGCAATTATCACATGGGCGGTGCCGGCAAGACGCCGACGACGCTTGCGCTGGTGGCGCTGCTACGCGAATTCGGTGAAACCCCTGTGGTCCTGAGCCGCGGCTATGGCGGGCGGCTGCACGGGCCGGTCCAGGTCGATCCGACGCGCCATAGCGCGGCCGATATCGGCGACGAGCCGCTGATGATGGCTCGCCGGGTACCGGTGGTGGTGGCGCGCGACCGCAGCGACGGCGCGGCGCTGGCTTGTGCACTCGGCGCCAGCGTGATCCTGATGGACGACGGCTTTCAGAATCCGGCGCTGACCAAGGACGCCGCGCTGATCGTGGTCGATAGCCATCGCGGCATCGGCAATGGCAGCGTGTTTCCGGCGGGGCCGCTGCGCGCGCCGCTTGCGCTGCAGATCGCGCGCACTGATGCGCTGGTCGTGGTCGGTGATGGCACAGCCGCGGACGGCGTCGCGCAGCAGATTACGAAGAAGGGTGGCTTAGTGCTGCGGGCCCGGCTGGTGCCGGAGCCGGCGTCGGTCGAGGCGCTGCGGGGGCGGCAGGTGCTGGCGTTCGCCGGCATCGGCGATCCGGGGCGGTTCGTCGCAACGCTTCGGAGCAGCGGCGTCGAGGTGGCCGAGCAGCGCGCGTATCCCGATCACCACCCATTTGCAGCCGAGGAACTGGCCGAACTTGCTGCTATCGCCAAGCGCAATGGGCTGACCTTGGTCACCACCGAAAAAGATCTGGCGCGGATCGGCGGCGGGCAGCCGTCGCTCGGCGTGGAGATCGTGCCGTTTGCCGTGACGCTGGCGATCGGCGACGAGTCGAAGCTGCGGCTGTTCCTGCTCGACCGGCTCAACGGTGCGCGCGCCGAGAGGCTCGCCGGGCGGCGCTGAGTCGCGGCCTCAACCCTTGGGCTGAAACGCGTCCGGATAATGCCGCTTCAGCACGGCTTCGGCCGTGGCGTAGGGCTCCTTGAGATCGACGCTCCAATATTTCAGCTCGTCGAGCGGGATCTGCACCCCGGTGACGGCGCAGCGCACATAGGTGCCGGGCGAGATCACGCGGAAGTCGCCATCGAGATACTGCACCTGGGCTTCGCCAGAACCCGAGAAGCCAAATTTGTTCAGCACGGCTGATCTCCTGGAAAACCGCAGGTTGCGGAACGAGGCAACGCTGCGGGTCGATACACCTGACAGATAGAACGGAAGCGCCGCATTGCAAACCGCCGTCCTGTCATGGCGGCGTCGTTTCCCCCGCGGCCTGCGGTGGTCCGGCTAGAACAGCGACCCCTGGCCCGCCGGACTTGCCGGCCGCTTGGCCGGTTTGGCCGGCGTTGCCGCCGGCTTGGTGGCCTCGGCCGACGATCCGCTGTCGCCGTCGGCGGTGACGGCGACCCGGCCGTCGGCGAATTCGACGCTGAGTCGGGCGCCCGCGGCGACCGATGCAGCGGCGTGCACCGAGCGGCCATCGGCGTCCCGCACCAGCGCGAACCCGCGCGCCAGAACTCCGCGGTACGATAGTGCGGTGAGTAGCTTGCCGGTGGCGTCGACCCGCGCCTGCCGGCGTTCCAGCAGGGTGATCAACGCCCGCCGGGCCCGCTCGGCGAGGCGCTCCAGCCGCTCCTGCTCGCGGGCGATCCGCATCCGCTGCGCCTGCTGATTGGCGAGCTTCGAGGCCTGCAGCCGCACCGCGAGCCCCTCGAACCGCTCCCGGCGATGCCGCAGCGTGGCGCGGGCACAGCGCTGCAATTGCGTGCCGGCGCTATCGAGCCGGTGGGCGCTGTGCGCCACCTGCGCTCGCAGCACCTTGAGCGTCATGCCGGCCGCCGCAGCGGCGAAGCGGCGGTGATGTGCGTGGGTGTTGGCGCGCAGGGCGCGCGGCAGCGAGGCGGCCGCATTGTCGAGCCG
>NZ_QTKI01000594.1:0-2071 GCF_010820945.1 Rhodopseudomonas sp. BR0C11 | reverse complement strand
GGCTCGAGGCCATCGCCCGCCAGTTCGACCATAGTTCCCGCCCGCCGGCGCGCAGTGAGCCGCCGGTCGCGCGGCAGCTGAACGACGCGATTTCCCGGCTCGACGCCCGCCTGGCGCGGATTACCGAGCCGAAGCCCGCGGCAGCTCGGCCGGCCGAGGCCGCAGCCGTGCCGCCCCAATCGCCCACCGAGCGCGTCGAACGCGCCGCCGAGCAAGTCTACCCCTCCCCCACACTCGACCCGAACGCGCTCGACAAGGCGATTGCCGAAATCGCCGCGCGGCAGAGCGAACTCGATGCCAGCATCGGCCGGATGCCGCGGCAGCCGGCGTCGTTTGCGCCGCCGATCGCGCCCGCGATGGCCCCCCCGAATCCGCTGGCCGGGCCGGATTTCACCAGCCTGGAGAAGCAGCTCCACAAGATCACCAGCCAGATCGACGCGCTGCAGCGCTCCGACAAGGTCGAACAATCGATCGCCGCGTTCCGTGCTGACCTCGCCGAGATCCGCCAGACCATCACCGAAGCGATGCCGCGCAAGGCGATCGAAACGCTGGAAGGCGAGATCCGCTCGCTGGCGCAGCGGCTCGATGAAAGCCGGGCCAACGGCAGCGACAGTGAAGTGATTGCCGGCATCGAACGCGCGCTCGGCGAGATCTACACCGCGTTGCGCTCGCTGACGCCGGCCGAACAGCTCGCGGGCTTCGACGAAGCGATCCGCAATCTCGGCGGCAAGATCGACATGATCGTCCGCAACAGCGACGATCCCGGCACGGTCCAGCAGCTTGAGAACGCCATCGGCGCGCTGCGCGGCATCGTCTCCAACGTCGCTTCCAATGAAGCGCTGGGGCAGCTCAGCGCCAACGTCCACGCGCTCGGCGAGAAGATCGAACAGCTGGCGCAGGCCGACAACCACAGCATCTCGTTCGCCGCCCTGGAGCAGCGCATCTCCGCGCTGACCGCGGCGCTGGAAAGCCGCGAGCGCCCTGCCCCGAGCGAATCCACCGAGCAGCTCGAAAGCGCCGTGCGGGCGCTGTCGGAGCGGATCGATCATCTGCCGATCGGCAACGACAATCAGTCGGCATTCGCGCATCTGGAACAGCGCGTTACACATCTGCTGGAGCGGATGGAAGCCGCGACCGAGCAGCGCGGCGGCAGCGCCAATCTCGGCCGGGTCGAGGAAGGCCTGCACGACATTCTGCGGATGCTGGAGCGGCAGCAGTCGCAATTTGCGGTGCTGACGGAGCTCGATCGCCGACCGGCGCCGGCGCTCGACCCGAGCTTCGTCGACACCATCAAGCGCGAACTCTCCGACATGCGCTTCAGCCAGTCGGAAACCGATCGCCACACTCAGGATTCGCTCGAGGCGGTGCACAACACCCTCGGCCATGTCGTCGACCGGCTGGCGATGATCGAAGGCGATCTGCGCACCGCGCGGGCGACACCTCCGCTGGCACCGCCGCCCGCCCCGACTCCGGCACCCGAACCGGCGAAGCCCGCTTTCCTGGCTGCCGCGCCGATCGCGCCGGCCCCGGTTGCTCCCGCAGCCCCGCCTGTTGCGCCGCAGCCTCAGCCCGAAATGGCCAATCCGGCCGTCGAGGCGTTCGCTGCCGCGCCGCGCGAATTCGCCGCCGCCAAACCAGCCGCCGAGCCACCGGCCCCGGCGCCCGAGCCGCGCGCGTTCCACGACATCCACGAGTCCGCCGCGGGCCCGCACCAGCCGCAGAAGATCGAGCCGGTCGTTGCTGTGCCGCCGCCCGCTCGCCGGGAAGCCACACTGCCGCCGGACCATCCGCTCGAGCCCGGCACCAAGCCACCGGCCCGGGTCGCTTCGCCGTCGGAACGGATCGCCGCTTCTGAAAGCGCGCTGGGCGAGATCGCGCCGGCGCAGCCGGAGCCGGCCAACGCCACCAGCTTTATCGCTGCCGCGCGCCGCGCCGCGCAGGCGGCGGCGTCCGCCAGCGCCGGCAAGGCCAAGCCAGGCAAGCCGAAGACCGATGGCGACAAGCCCGATCCGGACGGCGGCACACCGGGCTCGCCGCTCGGCTCCAAGATCAAGTCGCTGCTGGTCGGCGC
>NZ_QTKI01000593.1:0-2082 GCF_010820945.1 Rhodopseudomonas sp. BR0C11 | reverse complement strand
CCAGCATCTTCTGCGGCGTGTCGGCGACCGCGAATAGCGGCCGCGTCGCCTTGTTGACGCCGGCGTCGGTCGCCTGCGCCGAGAGGACGACTGCGACCAGCAGCGTGAACGGGTTGAGGTGTTCGAGCTCGCCCTTCGGCTCCGGATTGGCCTTGGCGAAGCGGCTGAACGCCTCGTGCACTTCGGCTGCACTCCAGCGCCCCGGAGACTTGCCGCGGCGCCTCGCCGGCTTGACAGGCGCTGACTTCGCCTTCGCGGCGAGGACGCGCTTGGCGGGGGGCGTCGCAGGCGGCTTGGCAGCGGGCTTGGCGGGGCGGCGGGTGGTTTTCGGCATGGGTGAGGTATAATATTCCGCTATGGCGACAGAACCCGATCTTGGTCCGGATTCGAGAGAGCCGAAACTGTTTTCGGCGCGGCTGAAGCCACACCGCGCCTTGAGCCACAACGGATTTCTGATTCTGATCGGGCTGGTCGGCACCGCCAGCTTCGCCGCCGGGCTGGCGTTCTGGTTGATGGGCGCTTGGCCGGTGTTCGGCTTCTTCGGGCTGGATGTGCTGGCGCTCGCTTTCGCCTTCAAGGTGAGCTTCGCGCGCGGCCGGGCCAGCGAGGAAATCTCGATGACCTGCAGCGAATTGCGGGTCCGCCGCACCTCGGCGCGCGGCGAAGTCGCCGAATGGGTGCTGAACCCGCTGTGGGTGCGGCTGGAAAAGATCGTCCACCACGAGGCCGGCATCGAGCGGCTTTATTTGGTCTCCTCCGGCCGGCGGCTGGCGATCGCCAGCTTCCTTGGCGCGGAGGAAAAAGCGAACTTCGCCAAAGCGTTGATGGCCGCCTTGGACGCCGCGCGGCGCGGTCCGTTGTACCCGGCCTGAGACCAGGAAATCGGGTGGCGGCGCGCGCCGCGGCGGGTAACATCGGCGGTATGATGAACCTTGCCCTCGCCGACCACCAGCTGATCAAACCCGGTGCCCGCGATTCCGCGCTGGCCGATTACGACTGCGTGCGGCGCGCCATCGCCTTCATCTCGCAGAAATGGAAGGCGCAGCCGACCATCGAGGCGATTGCCGAGGCCGCCGGTCTCACGCCCGACGAGCTGCACCATCTGTTCCGGCGTTGGGCCGGGCTGACGCCGAAGGCATTCATGCAGGCGCTGACGCTCGACCATGCCAAGTCGCTGCTACGCGATTCCGCCAGCGTGCTCGACGCCGCCTTGGCGTCCGGTCTGTCCGGCCCCGGCCGGCTGCACGATCTGTTCGTCACCCACGAGGCGATGTCGCCGGGCGAATGGAAAAGCGGCGGCGCCGGGCTCAGCCTGCGTTACGGATTCCATCCGTCGCCGTTCGGCACGGCGGTGATCATCGCGTCTGATCGCGGCCTTGCGGGTCTTGCCTTCGCTGATCCCGGCGAGGAGCAGGCGGCGCTGCTCGATCTGCAGCAGCGCTGGCCGCGCGCGCTCAGCATGCCGGACCAGGAGGCGACCGCTCCGCTGGCGCAGCGGATCTTCGATCCAACACAGTGGCGCGCCGAGCAGCCGCTGCGGGTGGTGCTGATCGGCACAGACTTCGAGGTGCGGGTGTGGGAGACGCTGCTGAAGATCCCGCTCGGCAAGGCGGTTTGCTACTCGGACATTGCTGCCAAGATCAGCCTGCCGAAAGCCTCGCGCGCGGTCGGCGCGGCGGTCGGCAAGAACCCGATCTCGTTCGTGGTGCCGTGCCATCGAGCGCTCGGCAAAGGCGGCGCGCTCACCGGCTATCACTGGGGCCTGACCCGCAAGCAGGCGATGATCGGCTGGGAAGCCGGGCAACTCAGGGCCGATTGAGCTGCAGGCCTAACCCGATTGACGGGGGCGGGTCGCGACCATAGGTGTGAGGGGCGCTGAGGCGCCCCCACATCCAGGAAAGTTGTTGCCATGCAGTCCCGCCGCCCCGTGATGCTCGTGATTCTCGATGGCTGGGGGTGGCGCGAGGACCCGGCGGACAATGCCGTGCTGCAGGCCAAGACGCCGACCTTCGACTCGCTCTGGACCAACGGCCCGCACGCGTTTCTGCGCACCTCCGGCAAGTCGGTCGGATTGCCCAACGG
>NZ_QTKI01000592.1:0-2093 GCF_010820945.1 Rhodopseudomonas sp. BR0C11 | reverse complement strand
GCCGGACCCGCCGCATCAGGCGCTGCTCGACAAGCTCAACGCCACCGAGGGCGCCGCCTTCGCCGCGACCTATGCCGAGCAGCAGGTGCAGGCGCATCAGCAGGCGGTGACGCTGTTCCGCGGCTATGCGGGCAATGGCGACTTCCCCGAGCTGAAGCAATGGGCCGCGCAGACGCTGCCAGTGCTCGAACATCATCAGCAGATGGCGCAGCAGCTCGGCAGCGGCAACGCCGCGACGGTCGGGACCTCGCCGGCGGCGAAGTAAGCGCTGCGACGTGATGAGTGTTGGTACCACGTCATTGCCGGGCTCGACCCGGCAATCCATCTCCTGCGAAAAGTTCATGCGTGCTGGCGCACGCGATGGATGCGCGGGCTTGACCCGCGCATGACGTGGGTAAATGGGGACGGGCTTGCGAACGCGCTCGGGACAACGCCGTCATTGCGAGGAGCGTAGCGACGAAGCAATGCATCTTCTGCAAGAGGCTGGACTGCTTCGCTTCGCTCGCAATGACGGTGCGGCAATTCCTCCCGCGCTACGGAGCGATCCGGATGACCACCTTGCCGAGCGCGTCGCGGCCGGCGAGGGTGGTGAAGGCGGCGCGGAAATCTTCCAGCGCGAAGGCCGAGACGATCGCCGGCTTCAGCGCGCCGCTGGCGAGCAGGCGCGACAGCTCGGCGGTGCAGCGCGCCAGCACGTCCGGCTCGCGCCGCGGCAGCTGGGCGAGGTCGACGCCGAGCAGGCTGCCGCCTTTCAGCAGCGGCAGGTTGAACGGCAGCGCCGGGATGCTGCCGGCCGCAAATCCGACGACGATGTGCCGGCCGTTCCAGGCGATCGAGCGAAATGCTTCGACCGCGACCGGCCCGCCGATCGGATCGAAGATCACGTCGGCGCCGTGGCCCTGGGTCAGAGTCTTGAGCGTATCGCGCCAGTCCGGCTGGGTGTAGTCGATCACGGCGTCGGCGCCGAGCCCCAGCGCGAAGTCGCGCTTCTGCGCGGTGGATGCTCCGGCGATGACACGGGCGCCGAGCAGCTTGCCGATCTGGATCGCGGCGGTGCCGACGCCGCCGGCGGCGCCGAGCACCAGCAGGATCTCGTCCTGCTGCAGCCTGGCGCGCTCGGCCAGCGCGTAATAGGCGGTGAGGTAGTTGGCCCGGAACGAGGCGCCTTCTTCCGGCGAGACGCCGTCCGGCAGCGGCGCGACGGCCTCGGCCGGCACCACGATGTATTCGGCGAGCGCACCGGAGCGTGCCATCCCCATCACCATCTGGCCCGGCGCGAGATTGGCGACGCCGTCGCCGGCCGCGTCGATCACCCCGGCGAATTCCGTGCCGGGAATGAACGGCAGCGGATCCTTGGTCTGATAGCGGCCCTGTACTTTGAGGCCGTCGACGAAGCCGATGCCGACCGCCTGCACCCGGACCCGCACCGATCCCGGTGTCACCGCCGGCCGCGCGATCTGTTTCAATGCGACCTGGTCGATCGCGGCATAGTCTTCGACGACGACGGCTTTCATCAGGGGCTCGGGCGCTGGCAAGGGCGATGGTCCTTTTTCGTGTGAGGAAAAATAGGCGGGCTTTCAGCAGATCTTTTCGAACCGGAAGAATCCGCCGTCGGGCGGCAGGCCGTCCGGTTCGGCTTGATGTTCGAGCTCGTGCTCGTGCGGATCGGGGTGACGGTCGTTGTAGTATTCGACGATCTTGAAGCCGCATTTGTTGACGTAGAAGTGGATATTGCGGCGTTCGAAATACGGCGTGTGGGTCTGCCACACCTTGGTCTGCGGATAGCGCTGTTCGATCGCCCGCCACGCGGCGGTGCCGAGGCCGCGGCCGTGCGCCGACGTGGCGATGAAGAATAGGTCGAGCGAATTGTGCTGGGTCGCGGCGTCGATCCGCACCACCACGCCGCCGACGCGCTCACCGTTCGCGATGATGTGCAGCACCTCGGCGCCCGGCGCATCGAACGATCGCTGGATGTCGCTGTCGGCTGGAATGCGCTCGCCCGGAATCGAGCCGAACTCTTCGACCACGGCGACCGCGAACGCGTCCTGCAGCTCGCGCATGAAGACGGGGAGATCCCGTTTCGCCGCGGGGCG
>NZ_QTKI01000591.1:0-2096 GCF_010820945.1 Rhodopseudomonas sp. BR0C11 | reverse complement strand
CAGCGGAATGAAGGCGCGGCCGTGCAACCCGGCGCCGCCCATGATGCGATCCATCAGGAACGCGGCGCGCGCCATGTAGCCGAGATCTTCCAGCAGCAGGATGAACAGGAAGATGATGATGATCTGCGGCAGGAACACGAGGACGCTGCCGACGCCGGAGATCACGCCGTTCTGCAGAAAGCTCTGCAGCAGCCCCTCGGGCAAGTTGGCCTGGACGAAAGCGCCGAGAGCTTCGAAGCCACCGGAGATCAGCTCCATGATCGGCTGCGCCCAGGAGAACACCGCCTGGAACATCACGAACAGGATCAGGATCAGGATCAGCAGGCCGGCAACGGGATGCAGCACCACCCGGTCGATCTGAGCCGTCAGGGTGTGGGGCCGCGCCGGCAGGCTGACGCACTCGCCGATGATACGGTCGGCCTCGCGCTGCAGGGCACGCAGCTCGCTGGTGGACAGCGGCCGCCAGTTGGTGTCGGTCGCGGGCGCCGGCGTCTGAGCGGCGAATTCATCGGTCCGCTTCAGCAGCTCCGCGGTGCCGCCCTTGCGGACCGCAATCGACGTCACCACCGGAATACCAAGCTGCGCCGACAGCTTCTCGACATCGACCGTGACGCCACGGCGCATCGCGATGTCGTACATGTTCAGCACGAGCATCAGCGGACGGCCGGTCCCCTTCAATTCCAGCATCAGCCGGAAGGTCAGCCGCAGATTTGTCGAGTCGGCAACACACAGCACCAGATCCGGCACCGGCTCGCCAGACTTGCGGCCGAGCACCACATCGCGGGTGATCTCTTCGTCGGGACTGCGGCCGCGCAGCGAATAGGTGCCGGGTAGATCGACCAGGCTGACGACGCGGCCGGCCGGCGTGGTGAACAGGCCGGTCTTGCGCTCGACGGTCACGCCCGGGTAGTTCGCCACCTTCTGGCGGCTACCCGTCAGCGCGTTGAACAGGGAGGTCTTGCCGCTATTGGGTGTTCCAACCAGGGCAAGGTTGAACGGCTGAGAATCGATCGAGCTCATCGCGCAATCGCCAAATCAAGAAGCTGCAATCTGCGCGTCACATCAACACGATGGCCATCGCCTCGCGGCGGCGAACCGCGATGGTGATGTTGTCGACCCGGACCGCGATCGGATCCCGGCCGATGATACCCTCGTGCAACACTTCGACCTTGGCCCCCTCGACGAAGCCGAGTTCGATCAGTCGGCTTTCCAACTCGATCGGCTGCAACGACGACGTGCCGCGGTGCGGATCGATCGCCTGGACGACGCCGCGATAGCCGCGTCGCGCGTTCCCCAGCAGGATCGGCTGGTGATGGCTGTGGCCGTTATGAAGGGGGGTTTGGGTCATTACTCGTTCTTCCAATCGGCGCCGTGAAGGTCAAGAGATTCAAGCCGGCGCCATCGGGAGTTTAGAACGATTGTAACAGGCGCTATCAATTCTCAATCTAACAAAAGAGCCCTGCCAAATGGTTTGATTTGGCACAAAACTGCGGACGCTTCGGCCAGATTCAATCTGAAGGCGAGCTTGCAAACCGCATGCCTCGTCTGACCAGACGTCGAACCATCACGGAGCCGAGATCCGTAAACCATGGAGCGTGATCAGAGGCTGAACATCGCCGCGGTTAAGGCTTTGGCCAACGCTGCGCCGGATACTCGGCGCCGGATCGGGAACATGCCCGATCACCGCCCCTGACCGGATAGCGCCATGGCCGCCAAAACCTCCAAAGCGAAACGACGCAAGCCGGCCGTCGCTGTAGGCGGCGCATGGCTCTCGATGCTGACTCAGAACCTGACCAACATGGCGATCGTGATGGCGACGTCGGGTTCGGTGCTGCTCTGCCTGCTGATCGCCAAACGCTTCGCCTGAGGGCGATTCCATTCTGATGGAATCAGAGGCGCTGCGTGGCGTGCTCACCGCAGACAGAACCTCACGGTGAGAGCGCGCAGCGCCGTCTCCCCCCTAGAGCGCTTCATCGATTGATTGAAGCGAACTTGGCCTTTCCAAGGGCACTAAAGTCCTCATCCTGAGGAGCCCGGCAAAGCCGGGCGTCTCGAAGGATGAGGAGCCGCAGGGCTTGCGGCACATGGTTCGAGAC
>NZ_QTKI01000590.1:0-2105 GCF_010820945.1 Rhodopseudomonas sp. BR0C11 | reverse complement strand
GACCTGTTCTGCGCCGTGCGAAACAACTGCCGGATTCCGGGTTCGCTCGCTTTGCGAGCGCCCCGGAATGACGTCGAAAAACGGACTACTCGCCCTCGCCGAACCGCAGGAACGTGAACTCGGTGTCGTCATAGGCGCGGCGGTCGAGTTCGGTGTAGCCGGCTGGCGCGGTGAAGCCGGCATCCTTGGCTTCTTCGACGATCACCAGCGCGCCCGGCAGCAGCCAGCCGCCGTCGCGCAGTGACGCGAGGGAAGCCTCCGCCAGCTGCTTGCGGTACGGCGGATCGAGGAACGCGACGCCGAACGGCTCGACTGGATGCGCTGGCCCGAGACTGGCGGCATCACGGCGATAGACTTTGCTGACACCGCCGAGCCCGAGCGCCTCGACATTGGCGCGCAGCAATGCGCGCGCCTCGGCGCCGTTGTCGACGAACAGCACGAACTTAGCGCCACGCGACGACGCCTCGATGCCGAGCGCGCCGGTGCCGGCGAACAGGTCGAGCACCCGCGCATCGAGCAGCGGATTCTCATAAGCGTGCATCAGGATGTTGAACACCGACTCGCGCAACCGGTCCGCCGTCGGCCGAATATCCCGCGACGTCGGCGCCACCAGATTGCGCCCCCGCAGCCGTCCGCCAATCACGCGCATTGGAGTGCTCGTAGAGATTGCAGGTAGCTCGAAACGAACGAGGCGCGCTCCCCTCCCCCTTGCGGGGAGGGGTCGGGGGTGGGGGTCCACAAGCAAAACCTTGCTTCGTAGCTACCCCCCACCCCGACCCTCCCCCGCAAGGGGGGAGGGAGCACAAGCGCCGTGCCGTCGATCAGCATGAAACCGAACTCACTCGTCCCGCGGCGCGGCGTCGCGTTTGCCGTGGTAGCGGCGGGCGGGGCCGCGCGACAGCGGGCGATTTCCACCTTCGCTGGCGGTGCGTTCGACCTTGACCTTGCGGCCCTTGCGATCTTCGACCGCGCCGCGCTTGGTAATCGTCTTCTTCGGCGCAGGTGCAGCCTCAGCCACCGCCCACTCCTCGGCGGACACGACCTTGCCGGCGCGCGGCTTCGGCTTGGTCTCGCTCGGCGACGGGCCGGCGAAGTCGCAGCCGGCGAGCGCGATCACCTTCTCGCCGAGCTGATCGCGCAGCACGCGGGTCTTGACCTCGTCGACCTCGCCTTCGCCAAGCTCGAGCAGCTGGAACGGGCCGTAGGAGACGCGGATCAGCCGGTTCACTTCGAGGCCAAGATGCGCCAGCACGTTGCGGACTTCGCGGTTCTTGCCCTCGCGTATCGCGAACACCAGCCAGACATTGGCGCCCTGATCGCGCTCCAGCTTGGCCTCGATCGGGCCATACTGCACGCCGTCGACCTCGATGCCGTTCTGCAATTCGTCGAGCTGGGCCTGGGTAATTTCGCCGTGGGCGCGGACGCGATAGCGCCGCAGCCAGCCGGTCTCGGGCAGTTCGAGCGCGCGCGCCAGGCCGCCGTCATTGGTGAGCAGCAGCAGGCCCTCGGTGTTGAAGTCGAGCCGGCCGATCGAGATCAGCCGCGGCAAGCCTTCGGGCAGATTGTCGAACACCGTCGGCCGGCCTTCCGGATCGCTGTGCGTCGTCATTAGCCCGCGCGGCTTGTGATACAGGAACAGCCGCGTGCGCTCGCGCTCCGGCAACGGCTTGCCGTCGATGGTGATGACGTCGCTGGCTTTGACGTCGAGCGCCGGTGAATCGATCACCTTGCCATTGACGGTGACACGGCCTTCCGTGATCCACGTCTCGGCATCACGGCGCGAGCACAGCCCGGCGCGCGCCACCACCTTGGCGATACGCTCGCCGGCCTTGTCGGACTTCGCGGCAGCGGCCGGCTTACGCTTGGCCGCTGCCGGATCCTGCTTGCGGAACGCGCCGCGCCCGCCGAACGCCGGACGCTTGGCGAAGACCCTGCTGTCGTCCTCATTGTCGCGGCGCGGACGATCGAAGCCGCGCTCCTCGTCCCGACCCTTGCGGGGACGATCGAAGCCGCGGCCTTCGCTGCGCGGATGCTCGTGCCAGTCGCCGTGCTTAGCGGCGCGGTCGCGCTGCGGGCGATCCTCACGCGGACGGTCGCTGCGGGGA